>JACCVZ010000241.1 GCA_013697905.1 Nocardioidaceae bacterium | reverse complement strand
CAACGCGATGCGCGAGCGGGTCCACCGCTGCTTGGTGTAGGACTTGACCGAGGGCACGAAGTTCTTGAACCCACGGTTCGTGATGATCACCCGCGGAACCACATCGGCGAGGAAGAACAACAACACGGTGAGCGGCAGCCGGATGTACGACGGTCCCGCGAGCCCGTCAGGATCGCGCAGTGGGATGTTCAGCCGGTAGGAGGCAATCCAGGAGAGCAGACCGACAGCCAACGCCAAGCCGACCGCGAAGCCATAGGCCCGACGCGTCATCTGGCTGTCCCTGTCCTCGTAAACCCCTGCGCTGGCTCCGATCGGGAGCATCCACGGTCGACAGCACACTCGCGCCCGTGGCATCACACGGGACGTGCCCCATCGTAAACCCCAGCCGGCGCCGTGCGGCTTACCGGCGTGAACCGGCCGGGGACGCCCAGCCTCGGCGGACGGCGTAGGCTGGGGGCGAAACGACAGGGGAGCGCGTAGAGCGCTGAGAGTGCGGCCGATCCGCAGACCCTCGAACCTGATCCGGCTAGTACCGGCGAAGGGAGTCGAGCCTCGAGCAACCTGCGGGTTGCTCCCCCTCCCAACAAAAGGGGAGGTAAGGACCATGACCACCGACACCACTACACGACCTGCGAGCGCGACGCCGTCCTGGCGCACCATCGACCTGATGACCACCGCCGTGATCGGTGTCGTCTTCGGGGTCGCCTATTGGGGCTGGAGCTCCGGTTACACCGCAATCGAGACGGCAGCACCTGTGATCGGGGCCGCCAAGGGGCTGCTCGGCGGCCCATGGCTGATCGCTGGTGTGGTCGGCGGACTCGTCGTACGTCGTCCCGGGGCTGCCTTGGTTGCCGAGACACTCGCTGCGGCAGTGTCGGGGATGATCGGGACCCAGTGGGGAGCCACCGTGCTGCTGTCCGGCGTCCTGCAAGGGCTGGGGGTCGAGCTGGCCCTCGCGTTCTTCCTGTTCCGCAGCTACCGGGTCTGGGTGGCGATGCTCGGCGGTGTGCTCGCGGCGGCTTTCGAGATGTTGTACGAGTGGGATGCCTACTGGTCGGGCATGACGACCGGTTGGAAGCTGACCTACCTCGGATGTTTCGCGCTGTCGGGTGCCGTCGTCGCGGGGGTCGGTGGCTGGGCGCTGACCCGGGCGCTGGCGGCCAGCGGTGCCATCGACGCGCTGCCTGCCGGTCGGGAAGCGGCCGACGATCGCAGCCCGTGACCCCCGGACCGGTGGAGCCCACGTTGCGGTCGAGGCGCTGGGATGGCAGCCCTTGGGCCGGCGTACGCCGGTCCTCCACGACCTCGACCTGACGATCCCGGCCGGCCAGCGTGTGCTGCTTGCCGGTCCCAGTGGAGCGGGCAAGTCGACGCTGCTTCGAGCGCTCGCCGGGTTGCTCCTCACTGCGGGCCACGGCGAGGTCGCTGGCAGCGTGCGCATCGACGGCCACGACGTGAACCGACGTCTCGGCGGGACCGGCCTGCTGCTGCAGGACCCCCTTGCTGGGGTCGTGGCCGAGACGGTTGGTCGCGATGTGGCCTTCGGCCTGGAGAACGCGCGGGTACCGCGATCGGAGATCTGGCCGCGCGTTCATGCCACCCTGTCGGCTGCCCAGTTCCCTTACCCCGCCACCCACCTCACCAGAGCGTTGTCGGGAGGGGAGACGCAACGGCTGGTGCTGGCGGGCAACCTCGTGCTCGACAACGGACTGCTGCTGCTGGATGAGCCCACCTCGATGCTCGACGCCGTAGCTGCGAATGCCGTTCGGGGAGCGATCCAGCGCGAGGTCCGTGAGCGCGGGTGCACGATGGTGGCCGTCGAGCACCATCTGGAGCCCTGGGTCGACTTCGCAGACCGGCTGCTCGTGATCGGCCGCCACGGTGAGGTCCTCGCCGACGGCGTGCCAGCGCAGATCCTGGCTGAGCAGGGTGATGCGCTCTCGGCTCAAGGGGTGTGGCTGCCTGGTCTCCCGGCTCCCCGGCCGGTGCCCGTCGACGCCACGCTGGTGGCGCCATGGGTGGACGGGCCGCAGCGGCTCGTCACCGCGACCGGCGTGCGCGTGGAGCTCCGCTCCAGCTTGGCCGACCGTGCGGCGCCCCCCACCGTCGCGCTTGCGGGCGTTGACGTTGAGCTGCGCAGCGGTCAAGCCCTGGCCGTGACGGGGGTGAGCGGTGCTGGTAAGTCCACATTGGTGTCGGTGTTGGCCGGACTCTTGCGACCGACGGCCGGGTCGGTCGAGGCGGACCCGGCGCTCGCGACGCGGCGGGGGACGCGTCCCTGGCGTTGGCGGTCGCGAGACCTCACTGCGCGGCTCGCCTGGGCCCCCCAGTCACCCGAGCACGGCATCGTGACGGCGACCGTGCGCGACGAGGTGCTCGCCTCGGCGCGAGCCTGTGGACGCGACACCGCGCGGGCCGAGGCGCGGGCGGTTGGCCTGCTCGAGGTGTTCGGGCTGGACGGGCTCGCCACGGTGAGCCCCTACCACTTGTCGGGTGGCGAGCAGCGGCGGCTCATCGTCGCGGCGACGCTCGCGCACGGCCCGTACGGCGTGCTGCTGGACGAGCCGACGGTGGGGCAGGACCGCCATACCTGGGGTGCGGTCATCGGCGCGATCTCCGCCGCGCGAGACGCCGGCGCCGGCGTCGCAGTCAGCACTCACGACCTGATGGCGGCCGACGTCCTTGCGGACGACCGGACCGAGCTCGCCGGCGGGCGGGTGGTCCGATGACCGTCCGTTCGTGGCAGCGTCTGCGCGCCCCTGGCCCGCTGTCGTTGGTGGCCGGCTGCCTCGTCCCAGTTGCGGGGACGTTCGCGATCGACTCAGCCCTCGAAGGCATCATCGGCCTTGCGGCGCAGGTCTTGGCTCTCGGTTGGCTCATCCGAGACGTGCGGGGGACGGTCCTGCGAGCAGCCGTCGGTTTCGTCGCCGCAGCCGGGATCGCCGTCTCCACCTGGCTGTACGGCGGGCGGGATCTCGGCGAAGCCGGCATGGCCGCGTGCAGGATCTTGTATCTGGTGCTGCCCAGCTCGATGCTGCTGCCGCTGCTGCGACCGAGCCAACTGGGCGACCATCTCGCACAGCGCCTGCACCTGCCCGACCGCGGAGTCGTCGCCTGCGTGGCGGCGCTGCAGGCCCTTGACGCGTTCGCTGCGGACTGGCGCACCATCCAGCACGCCAGGCGTGCGCGGGGACTCGGGCTCGACGGCGGCCCCTGGCATCGTCTCAAGGGGTCCGGAGCGACGGCATTTGCGCTGCTGGTGGTGTCGATGCGTCATACCGGAGCGATGTCGGTCGCTATGGACGCACGCGGCTTCGCGTCGGCGACCGACCGCACCTGGGCGGAGCCGGCGCCGTGGCGGCCAGCCGACTCGTTGCTGCTGTCCCAAGCCGTCCTCCTGGCCGCCCTGCCGTGGCTCTTACACTGACCGCAGAGCTCACCGTCGCCCAGCTGTGCGACCGGCGGCTCCGTAGTGGCTTCAACGACCGGTGGAGCACCTCAGCCGCCAGACAGGAGCAGGGATGGCGAAGCTGCACCAGCTGGTTCGCGTCGCGCTGCTGCTCGCGATCGTCGGCTGCTCGCCGACTGAGGCTGAGCCGCCTCCGGCACCAGAGAGAGTCAAGATCGGCGCCTGTTTCGCCGCCGGCTCGGCTGACCCGGTGGAGTGCCGCGAACGTCATCTGGCGCAAGCGGTGTACGTCAGCGACGAGCCCCCTGGCAGCAACACCGAAGCGCTTGCACCCTGTCGTCGAGCTCAAGCGAAGTTTCTCGGTCAGGACTTCAACACCCGCCTCGACATCAGGTTGTGGGTCGCCCAGGACCGGTCGTCTTTTCGCTGTGATGTCGTGCTACGCACGTCCACGCGGGCCGGCTTGGGCTATCAGACGCTGACCTTCTCGCTCGCAAGGGCATTCCGCAAGGGCGCCTCGGTCGACCTGCAAGCCTGCCTGGGTGCGCCGTACGACCCTGCGTCCGACCAGGCCTACGTGCCCTGTCGCGATCCCCACACCGCGCGGTCGCTGATCGTCGCCCCGGCGATCGGGACGCTCGAGGAGAAGTTTCCCGACGACATCGACGAGCGTGCCACCAACGCCTGCAACGCGACCGCCGACGCCGCAGGCGAGCTCGTGAACGGCCGGACCGTGTCGGCGTTCTACCCCGACAGTGCGAGCGCGTGGGCGACAGGAGAGCGCACCGCCGAGTGCTGGATCGTCGCCGAGCGCGGCTTGCTGCCCGCAGTCACGGCAAGGTCGCGCTGATCAGTCAAGCGGTTGTCAGGCGGTGCGAGGGAGTTTGTGGGTGCCGGTGTGGTCGACGAGGTAGTGCCGGCCGTGGGGTGATCGCCAGAGGTGGATGCCGGGGTAGGGCTGTTGTAGACGCCATCGGCTGTGGGTTTTGATCCGGTGGTGGCGTCGGGTGAGGGGTCCGAGGTTCCCGATCCGGGTTTGGTCGGGGATCCGCCGTCGTTGGGTGGGAGGTAGGGGTCGGTGTGGTCGATGTCGATGCGTCGACGGGGGCGGCGGCGAGGTCGATGACGGGTTTGGTCTGGCCCGCCCGGGTCAGCGTCTCGTCGGCATCCCAACCATCCACCCGCGCATCGAACATGTGTTCGATACACCAGCAGCAGACAGTCCCCACCCCAGAACCCGTTATCCACAAGGGGATTCCGGTTCGCTTCAGTCGTTCCCGAGGTCACCCGTGGGTCGGGAAACCGAGATCGATCTGGCTGGTCGCCGGATCGGGCCAGCGACTGGTGACGACCTTGGTGCGGGTGTAGAAGTGAACGCCCTCTGGACCGTACATGTGTGAGTCACCGAAGAGGCTGTCCTTCCAACCGCCGAAGGAGAAGTGCGCCACCGGCACGGGTATCGGCACGTTGACACCAACCATGCCGACGTTGACGTCCTGCTCGAACTGTCGGGCGGCACCCCCGTCGCGGGTGAAGATCGCGGTGCCGTTGCCATACTGGTTGTCATTGACGATGCCGATGGCCTCGTCCGCCGAAGGGGTGCGCATGACGGACAGCACGGGGCCGAAGATTTCGTCGCGGTAGACCTGCATGCTCGGCTGCACCTGGTCGACGAGGCTAACGCCGAGGAAGAACCCGCTCTCCTTGAACTCCTGGTCTCGGCCGTCGACGACGACGTGCGCGCCCTCCGCCGATGCGATGTCCAGGTACGACGCCACCTTGTCGCGGTGCGCTCTGGTTACCAACGGGCCCATCTCGGAGTCGGGCTCGGAGCCTGGACCCACCCGGAGCTTGGAGATCCGCGCGCTGATCGCGTCGACGAGTGAGTCAGCGACGTCCCCTACAGCCACGACCACCGACACCGCCATACACCTCTCGCCAGCAGAGCCGTATGCCGCCGAAACCGCAGCGTCGGCGGCCACGTCGATGTCGGCGTCGGGCAGCACGACCATGTGGTTCTTGGCGCCACCCAGGGCCTGGACGCGTTTGCCGGCACGCGTACCCCGCTCGTAGACGTGTCGGGCGATCGGAGTAGAGCCGACAAAGCTCACGGCTTCGACGTCGGGGTGGTCGAGCAGCGCGTTGACGGCCTCGGCGTCGCCCTGGACCACATTGAAGACACCGTCGGGAAGCCCCGCTCGCTGCCACAGATCGGCGATGAGGAGGGCGGCGGACGGGTCCTTCTCGCTCGGCTTGAGGATGAACGTGTTGCCGCAGGCGATCGCGTTGGGGATCATCCACAGCGGCACCATGACGGGAAAGTTGAACGGAGTAATGCCCGCAACGACTCCGAGCGGCTGCTTGACCTCGTGCACGTCGACGCCGGTGGATACCTGGGTGGAATGACCACCCTTGAGGAGCTGGGGAATGCCGCACGCGAACTCCACGCAATCCAGCCCCCGCGCAACTTCGCCCGCTGCGTCTGAGAGCACTTTGCCGTGCTCCGCGGTGATCGCGGCGGCGAGTTCGCCTCGATGCTGGTCGACCAGCTGACGGAAGTTGAACAGGATGCCGCTCCGCGCGGCGAGACTGGAGGTTCGCCACCTGTCGCAGGCGTCCCTCGCGACTGCTACGGCGCCGCCGACCTCACCTGCCGTGGCCAGCGACACCTCACCGGTCTGCTCACCGGTGGCAGGATTGAAGACTGGTGACACCCGAGCAAAGTCGCCCGACTTCCGCCCCGCGATGACATGACCAAGCTGTTTCACTGGCTCTCCTACGACTGTTGCGATCCGGTCGACTCCAGGGTGGCCCGCGCGCACTCGAGCCGCGCGATCGGCACGCGGAAAGGTGAGCACGAGACGTAGTCGATCAAGATCGTCTCAAAGAAGTGGATGGATGCGGGATCACCGCCGTGCTCGCCGCAGACACCGAGAACCAGGTCCGACTTGGTCTCCTTGCCCTCCCAGGCAGCCATCGACAGGATGCGGCCGACGCCGGCGATGTCGAGGGTCTCGAACGGGCTGACGTGGAAGATCCCCTCGTCGATGTAGCGGGGGAAGAACTCGGCTTCGACGTCGTCACGGCTAAAGCCCCACGTCGTCTGCGTCATGTCGTTGGTGCCGAAAGAGAAGAAATCTGCTTCGTGGGCGATCTCGCGGGCAGTCATGGCAGCCCTGGGCAGCTCGATCATCGTCCCGATCAGATAGGTGAGGTCCATCTCCAGCTCCGCACCGACCTCCTTGATCGTCGCCTCGGCTTGGGCGCGGATGATCGCGAGCTCCTTGACGTCGCCGACCAGCGGAACCATGATCTCCGGGCGCGGGTCGAACCCCCGCTTGCGCAGCTCGACTGCAGCCTCCGCGATCGCACGTACCTGCAACAGGAACAAGCCGGGTATCACGAGGCCGAGTCGAACGCCGCGCATCCCCAGCATCGGGTTCTGCTCGTCGTGACGCTGCACCTCCTTGAGAAGCTGAGCAGCCGCCTCGTCGGGTTCTCCCAGCGCCTCGGCTACCGCCACCTTGACGGACAGGTCGGTCAGATCCGGGAGGAACTCGTGCAGGGGCGGATCGAGGAGGCGCACCACGACCGGCAGGCCGTCCATGGCCTCGAAGATGCCCAAGAAGTCGTCGCGCTGGAGGGGCAGCAGCTCCTTGAGAGCCGACTCGCGCTGCTCCTCGGTGTGGGCGAGCACAACGCGCTCGACGAGCTTGCGTCGAGACCCCAGGAACATGTGCTCGGTCCGACAGAGCCCGATCCCCTGGGCGCCGAATACCCTGGCCCGCTTTGCGTCCTCCGGCGTGTCAGCGTTGGCTCGCACCCCCATCCGGCGGGTGGCGTCGGCGTGCTCCATGAGCGTCGTCACGGCATGCACCAGCTCGGCATGGTCGGTCTCGGCGGCGTCATCTCGCGCTCCAGAGTCTTGCGTCGCCTCGTCCTGCCCCTGCGAGAGCAGCGCCTCCACGACGGCGCTCGGCATGACGGGTACGTCGCCGTTGAACACCTCTCCCGTCGAGCCGTCGATCGACAAGACGTCCCCTTCCTGGACGTGGGCGCCGTCCGGCGTACGGAAGTCTTTCTTCCGAGGGTCGACGCGAAGCGTCTCCACACCGACGACGCAGGTGCGACCCATGCCACGGGCCACCACTGCCGCATGTGACGTCTTGCCGCCGCGGCTGGTGACCACGCCTTTGGCTGCGATCATGCCGCTCAGGTCGTCGGGGTTGGTCTCGCGCCGGACCAGAATGACATCCTCGCCCTCGGCCGCCCAGGCGACAGCGGTGGCAGAGTCGAAGGCTGCCTTGCCGACGGCCGCACCCGGACTCGCGGCCATCCCCTTCGCGATCAGCTCGAGATCGCCGGACTTGTCGAACTGCGGGAACATCAGGTTTGCGAGCTGTTCGCCGGTGACCCGGCGTAGCGCCTCGTCCTTGTCGATCATCTTGTCATCGACGAGCTGCATGGCGATGCGGAAGGCCGCGGCCGCGGTACGTTTGCCCACCCTCGTCTGCAGCATCCAGAGCTTGCCCCGTTCGACGGTGAACTCGATGTCGCACATGTCCTTGTAGTGCCGCTCCAGCGTCTCCATGATCTGCAGCAGCTCGTCATAGGACTTCTGGTCCCGGTCACCCAGCGCTGTCAGCGGCAGCGTGTTGCGGATGCCGGCGACGACGTCCTCGCCCTGGGCGTTCGGCAGGTAGTCGCCGTACACGCCCTGATGGCCCGACGCAGGGTCCCGGGTAAAGCAGACGCCGGTGCCGCAGTCGTCGCCGAGGTTGCCGAACACCATTGCGCAGACGTTCACCGCGGTCCCAAGGTCGTCTGGGATCTGCTCGCGCCGTCGGTAGATTTTGGCGCGGTCGGTGTTCCACGACGAAAAGACAGCGAGGACGGCGAGGTCGAGCTGCTCGCGCGGGTCTTGGGGGAACTCGCGGTCGGCGTGCTCAGCGATGATCTCCTTGTAGGTCGCCACGAGCTGCCGGAGATCCTCCACCTCCAGGTCCAGGTCGCCGTCGACATGGCGGGCTGACTTGGCCCCGTCGAGCGCCTCGTCGAACAGTGCCCGCTCGACGCCGAGGACTGTCGTGCCGAACATCGACAGCAGCCGCCGGTAGGAGTCCCAGGCGAAGCGTCCACTTCCGGAGATCTTGGTCAGGCCCTCGACAGACTCGTCGGTGAGTCCGACGTTGAGGACTGTCTCCATCATCCCCGGCATGGAGAACTTTGCTCCGGACCGCACCGAGACGAGCAGCGGGTCGTCGGCCTGGCCGAGCGTGCGGCCCATCTCCTTCTCGAGCGCGGTGAGGTGCTGGTCGACCTCGGCCCCCAGCTCCGGCGGCTGGTCTCCGCTCTCCAGGTAGGCGCGGCAGGCGTTTGTGGTGATGGTGAAGCCCGGCGGCACCGGCAGGCCGAGGTTGGTCATCTCGGCAAGATTGGCGCCCTTGCCCCCGAGCAGGTCTTTCTGGGAGGCGTCTCCTTCGTTGAAGTCGTACACGTACCTGCTCATGGCGCTTCCTCCGGTTGGTCAAGGCCTGTCCTCATCTTGCCGTTGATGGCCGCCATCCGCGACTCTGCCAGCAGACCCTCGAGCCGGCCGGCCGCTGTCTCCTCGATCCCCGACCTGTTCGCAGACGTGCCGTAGGCTGCGTCCAGGTCCATCGGTGGCGACTCCGCGGAGGGTGGCATGGCGTTTCGCAAGGCCTGGGTCCTCGTCGTCGGTTGGCTTCTGGTCATCATCGGCGTGATCGCAATGCCCCTGCCCGGACCCGGGCTGCTGATTCTGCTCTCCGGCCTCGTTGTCTTGTCTCAGGAGTACGAGTGGGCCGAGCGACGGGTCGAGCCAGTCAAGAAGAAGGCGTTCGACGTCGCAAAGGCCAGCGTGTCGTCGTACCCCAAGATTCTGTTCAGCGCCCTGGCTGCATGCTCGATCATCGCCTTCGGAGTGTTCTTGGGCATTGACCCGGAGATCCCAAGGATCGGGACGATTCCTGCACTGGGACCGCTTGGGCCGATCGAGGTCGGGCCGCAGGTGCCGTTCGGGGGCTGGGCGACCGGCAGCAGCATCGCCTTCTCCGGCCTCGTCGCTCTCGGCATCCTCGTCTACAGCGTGATCCGGTTCCGCACAGAAGCCGTGGCCGAGCGCAAAACCGCCAAGGTGAAGCGCCAGACAGACAGCGACGTCCCCGCCAAGGCGCGGTGACCGATGGGCCATAGGGTTCGAGGATGAGCTCTCACTTCGACGTCGTCGTCCTGGGCGCCGGTCCTGGCGGGTACGTCGCTGCCATCCGCGCCTCCCAGCTCGGCCTGAAGACAGCCATCATCGAAGAGAAGTACTGGGGCGGCGTCTGTCTGAACGTGGGATGCATCCCGAGCAAGGCGCTCCTGCGCAACGCCGAGCTCGCCCACATCTTCCATGCCGACGCGAAGACGTTTGGCATCTCCGGCGACGTGACGTTCGACTTCGGTGCCGCCTTCTCTCGCAGCCGCAAGGTGGCCGATGGCCGGGTCAAGGGTGTGCATTTCCTGATGAAGAAGAACGACGTCACCGAGTACGAGGGCCGAGGCTCGTTCACCGACACCTCCACGCTGCAAGTCTCGCTTGCCACGGGTGGCGATGAGACCGTCACCTTCGACTCGTGCGTCATCGCGACCGGCGCAACGACCCGACTGCTGCCCGGCACCAAGCTCAGCGAGCGCGTCGTCACATACGAAGAGCAAATCATGACCGAGGAGCTCCCCGGGTCGATCATCATCGCCGGCGCCGGCGCCATCGGCGTGGAGTTCGCCTACGTGCTGACCAACTACGGCGTCGACGTCACTGTCGTGGAGTACCTCGACCGGCTCGTCCCTCTCGAGGACGAAGAGGTATCCGCCGAGCTGGCCAAGCGGTACAAGAAGCTCGGCGTCAAGGTGCTCACCTCGACCCGAGTCGACTCGATCGACGACAGCGGCGACAAAGTGACGGTGCAGGTGACAAAGGGCGATGACCAGCAGACCTTGGAGGCCGACAAGGTGCTGCAGGCCATCGG
>JACCVZ010000226.1 GCA_013697905.1 Nocardioidaceae bacterium | reverse complement strand
GGCTCACCGCTCGCCTCCTCGATGCGTAGGCGCGCAGTCAGCTGGGGCGCTGCGGCGTACGGCTCGGCGAAGACATCGACGACGGTGAAGGTCAGGTCGCTCATCGCTGTGTCTGTCCGCTGACGGGCGCGGCCGGTTTGCTGCGCGCCGCCACGTCGGCGAAGAACGCGTCCATCGCGTCGTGGACCTCCTGGCCGCCGTCGAAGCCCCGCCACAGCTGACGAAGCTGGCCGACCAGCTCGTAACAGGCGTCGATCGGCACCACGTGGCACGAGAACTCGTTGCGACCGCGGTCAGCGCCGCGGATGAGCAGCGCCTCGACATCGGGCAGCAGCAGGTTGAGCTCCGGGTTGGCCTCGACGATGCGCTCCCAGGCGTCAAGGGGCAGCTCGGACTCGGTGGCGCCCGCTGGTCCGGGGTAGAAGGCGACCGTGCGTCTTTGCACCGAGTTCTTGAACAAGAAGGCGAGACCCACCGGTATCTCCAGCTCGTCGTACTGACGGGCGTCGAGGTCGAAGCGTGGGAACGAGAGGTAGCGATCGGGTACGGCGCGATAGCGAAGCTCGGCCTGCTGGTCGCTGAACAGCAGGTAGCAGCCGCGGCAGGTGCACATCAGGACGCGGCTCTCGAGGTTGACCACGTGCTGGTGCGCCTCGGCGATGGGCTCGGCGCACATCTCGCAACGCTCACCCTCGACCGGCGCAGGGCGCGTCGTCGTGATGCGTCGCAGCGCGGCAAGCGGTGTGCCACCGCGAAGCCCCGACGACGAGGCGGTGTCGGCCATCACGTCACCGGGTCGAGCGGGGACGTCATGCTGTCACCGCAGCGGGTACGGCGACCGACACGACGCCGTGGTTGACGAGCAGCGGCAGCGGGTCGAGGTGAAGATCGGGTGACTCGATGCATGCGCCGGCCCGTCGTACCTCGTAGTGCGTGAGGCAGCTCGGGCAGGTGAGCACGGCGTCGCCGATGGCGCCGCCGAGCCGTCGCGCCAGCGTCGCTCCGGTCAAGCTGGCCTCGCAGCGTGCGCACCGGTCGCGGAAGGCGAACAGGTCGGAGCCGATGCGACAGGCCAAGACTGGTATCTCCGCGACGGCAGCGCACATGGCTGCGCCATCGGCGAGCGTCGCCAGCTCGGGAACCGCCTCCCACGACGAACCGTGGTCGTGCGTCTGCGGCGTCGCAGCGGGTCCGCCGATCCGCGACCGCAGCGAGTCCACGGAAATCACCGGCCCGGGGACAGGGGCTTCCTCGGTGGGCGTCTCCACCTCGATGGTGGTGATCTCGGGGGCTGCCGCCTCGATGGCTCCCTCGACGGCGAGCTTGAGTGTCACCGACGAGGACGGGCAGCCGTCGCAGCTGCCGAGCAGCCGCAGCCGTACGACGCCGGCGTCACTGACCTCCAACAGCTCCACGTCTCCACCGTGGGACCCCAGGTAGGGGCGCACACCCTCAAGGGCCTGCTCGACCCGGGTGGTGACGTCGTACGGGTGGAGGTCGTGCACGAGCAGCAGGCTGGCGACCAGGTCGTCGGCCACCAGCGCCGCCAGCAGATCGTCGTCGAGGCGGCCAGCGTCGTCCATGATCGTCAGCACGCGCTCGAGACCAGCGCCATAGAGGTCGGCGACAAGCCGCACCAGCTCCTCGGCACGCTCGCGCGCCATTGCCCCCCCGGACGAGCTGGCGTCGAGCAACGCGTCGATGCGGTCGCCAGCGGCCCGAAGCTGCTCAGACCTGTCGACAGCGGCTTCGGTTTCGGCCACGAGGCGTCTACTCCCCGGTCACGGACTGGGTGGGGGAGTGCAACAGCTCGAGTTTCTTCCCGTCGCCGAGATACATGTGCACGCCGCACGGCAGACAGGGGTCGAAGCTGCGCACGGTGCGCATGATGTCGATGCCCTTGAAGTGCTCGCGGTCGTTCTCCTCGAAGATCGGCTGCCCTTGGACCGCGTCCTCGTAGGGGCCGGGGGTGCCGTAGGAGTCGCGCGGGTTGGCGTTCCACGGGGTCGGTGGGTAGGGGTGGTAGTTCGCGATCTTGCCGTCCCGGATCACCATGTGGTGGCTCAGCACCCCTCGGACCGCCTCGGTGAAGCCGCAGCCGATCCCCTCGTCGGGCACCTCGAACTTCTCCCAGGTCTTGGTGCGCCCGGCCC
>JACCVZ010000220.1 GCA_013697905.1 Nocardioidaceae bacterium | reverse complement strand
GAGCTGTGGGGCAACGGTCCCGTGCCCGCCGCGGACGCGCAGCTCCCGTTGCAGCATCCGGTGATCGCCTCGATCCTCTGGTCGTTGATCTTCACCGCAGTGTTCGCACCGCTCGCACTGGCGGCCTTCAGACGGCGTTCTCAGGACTGAGCAAGTCTCGGGACTGGGCTCTCTGCTGGCCGCAGCCGAGACCGGCCTCAACCGTGGACTCAAAGGTCAGGCTGAGCAAGTGCGCTCGATCGATGTCCAGCGAGTCGAGGACCGCCTCGGGCGACTGTCACCAGCCACGACGCGTCAGCTTGACCACGCCTTGCGGCTGCATCTCGGGCTCTGAACCTTCCGGGGCTGATCCGCCAGCGACGGCGTCGGGACGTCATCTGCTCGGGGCAAGCGCCATCCATCAGTCAAGATCGATCTCATCGCCCGAGTGTGGTCTCATGGTCGCCGAGGTCGAAGCCTGCATCCAACACCTCGGCCAGCAACCAATACGTCTCCTGGACTGCACCCTCGGTGCTCGCTATCACGGCTGCGCGCGGTCTCGCGTGCAGAACGTCGGTGAGCCGGTCATGCATGTCGGCGAGCAGAGGCAGTCCTCCGTTGTCGGCCACCACCTGCTGGACGTGGACGTGCCAGGCGAGCTCTGCGACCTCGCTACGACGGGTGAATCGCTCCAGCGATCGCTCCTTCGTGTCCATCAGCATGATCTCGCAGAAGCTGGCGCCGCTATGGCGAGCCACCGCCTCGAAGCGCTCGATCTCGCTCAACCGGCCAAGGTACTGCGGCATCACCACGTCGTACCCGGCGACCAGCTGGGTGCCGGCCATGGCGATCGCAATCGGACGCACGATCTCACCTGTCTGCGCAAACCGCCGCCGCGAGCCGCCGATCATGCCCCGCAGCACGTCGATGTCGAGGTTGAGGACACCCGGGTGGTCTTCCACGTACAACTGCGCGAGCGTCGACTTGCCGATGCCCGGTGGACCGTTGAGGTGGATGAGACGCGGCACCAGGGGAGTCTATGGCCGGTGGGACGCCGAGCAGTCACGGTGGACGAGCGGCAGATTACTGCGTCAAGTGGTTCGCGGTGCATCGCTCATCCGTCTACTCGGACCGGCGCACCGTCGAGTCGGGCACGACGACGAGGATGGCCGCCGTAAGCCAGGGGAGCGGTCTCAAGGCTCGCACGGGCGAACTGGTACCCCCCCGTATAAGGAATCCGGTAACTCCCCAAGGACGCTGGTTTGGAGTGGGCCGGACCAAAAGCGATTGTCGGTGGATCGGCCTAGCCTGAAAATCGTGGCAATGAACTCGTCCGACCAACAGAGGAGACCGTCATGACCACGCTGCTAGATCGACCGAACACCGCCTTGATGGTGATCGACGTCCAGAAGGGCGTCGTGGCCGATGCACACCAGCGCGACGCGGTCGTCGCCAACATCAGCACGCTCGTCGACAAGGCCCGCGGAGACGGTGTCCCGATCGTCTGGGTCCAGCACTCCGGCGAGCAGATGGAAAGAGGGAGTGACGCCTGGGAGTACGTTCCGGAGCTGGCACGCCGGGAGTCCGAACCGATGGTGCATAAGACTTTCGGCGACTCCTTCGAGGACACCGACCTCGAGGAGGTGCTAAACAAGGCTGGAGTCGGACGCCTCGTCGTGACCGGCGCCCAGACCGATGAGTGCATCCGGTCCACGATCCACGGTGCGTTCACGCGTGGCTACGACGTGACGCTCGTCGGTGACGCGCACACCACGGAGGATCTGAGCGAGTACGGTGCGCCGCCGCCGGACAAGGTCATCTCCCACACGAACCTCTACTGGCAGTACCAGTCGGCGCCCGGGCGGACTGCTGGAGTCACAAAGACGAAGGACGTGACGTTCGGCGGCTGAGCGCGTAGGTCGAGCACACGGAGGGCCCATAGAACGGAGTGTCAGCTCACGCAGAACTCGTTGCCCTCCGGGTCGTGCATGACGACCGGGTCGAAGAGCGGGTCGTCGAATTCCGCGTCGTCGCCCAGCCGGGCGAGGTAGCGCGCGTGCCAGGTCTCAGCTGCCAGAACACCATGCCCCAAGGTTGACGCTGCCCCGACAGTCCGCTGGACGTCGACGCCAGAAGGGCTGCGCACCTCATCTGTTTAAGGGTCAGGGCGGGACGACGGCTAAGACTCGTGCTCCTCCAGGGCGTCCAGGTCCCGCTCGGCATAGAGCCGGTGCTCCCACTCCTCATTGAGGATGCACAGCAGGCACTCACGCACCGGGTAACTGCCGGGGCTCCGGCCAACCGGATCCCTCGACGGGCGTGGTATCACCGCGCAGCGACGCGTCGGTCAGGCCGCCGATGACCTCGCGGACCGTGGACATCCGGTCGCGGCGCAGCACGAGGATTGCGTCGAGCGACGGTCGTACGTCGCGGTCACCTGGCACGCCCGGCGTGTCAGGCATCTCGTCCCACGGCAGGTCCAATGGGTCCCACGGTGACGGATCACCGAGAATCGCCCGTCTGATCCAGGAGTCCGTCGCGAACACGAGATGCCGCGCAGTGTCTCGATAAAGGACCACTCTCCACCGACCGACTGGTGCAGCAGCGGCTCGGGATCCAGGCGACGGGCACGTTCGACCGTCTCGCCCCAAAGCCGCTCGACCACGTCCCACGCTTCGCGGAAGCCGCCCGGATCAGTCGGGCGCATCTTGGCACGGTCGGTATACCGCCGGTCGAGTTCGGCGTTGACCAGGGGTGCGACATCCACACCATTGATTGTCACGTTGTCGATCTCGTCAACGTCCACCAGCTCCACACCGCGCATCACGACGCCGCTCAGGTCGACACCGCGGAACCGGGCTTTTGCCAGGTCGACGGAGCGGAATTTCGCGCCGCTGAGGTCGACCCATTCAAAACCGGGAGCCGCGGAGATCCGCATGCGTGAAGTCAGCCATGCCGCGACGCTAACGTCTATGCGGACTGATTCGCCCGCCCACCGACAGCTCTGCGTATCAAGACCAGTCCTATACGGCGGGGAGAGGCGCCTTCATCGCGTCATGACTGCGCGTTCCCCTATTCCAAGCCGACGAGGATGCAGAAGGGGTGCCCTGCCGGGTCGGCGAGAACGTACAGAGGCTCCCCTGAGTCCTCGGTGCGGTTGAGAAGCTGCGTGGCCCCGAGCTCCTCGGCTCGCTGGCGGTGTCGTTCCAGTTCGTCCACCGTGGGCACGCGGAAGTCTAAGTGCATCTGCTTCGGCACATCGTCCGACGGCCACGTCGGTCGCGCCAAGGTGCTGACCTCTTGGAAGGCGAGCATGCGTTTGCCGGCACTGTCGACGAGTACGAGCCAATCCTCGTCATCGGCGCTGCCGTCCTGCGGGGGCTCGTCGCCCGGGCGGTACTGCAATCCCAGGAGGTCTCGGTAGAACTCGGCCAGGCCGCGGACATCGGTCGAGTCCAAGGCGGTGTGCATCAGCACGGGATAGGTGGACACGTGCGCCTCCTGGACGATGTAGCGCCGGACCACGTCGTCCGGCCATGAATACCCGACCCGCAACACTCTCACATCGGCTATGTGCGAGCGCCTGGATCCACCTTTGAAGGAACCATCTGCCCAGCCCTCGTGTGAGGAGCTGAAGGCTGCCCGGGAGCGGCGCAGCATCGCGGTGCGATAGTCCGAGGACACCACGGATGCAGCGGGTCGTCGAGGCATGTTCGTGGCCAACTTGCCTGAGTGCACCCGCCGGTCGGTGCACCACTCATCGGCCAACTGCGGGGTCCATCGCCACGGCCACTCGTTGCTGTGAGCGGGCATCCGGCGCACGGCCCGTTCGCAAGCATCGGTGGTGCCGAAGCTCAAACCCCCGAGCCAGTCTTTTACGCGCACTCGTCCGTCACCGGGAGTGCGGGGAGGTGCACCAGCTCACCTCCGCACTGTTGAGTTGACATAATGTTGCTTATCGGCGTTCGAGTCAGCGTGGGTAGGCGACCGGAAGCGGGTCCGTCGCGGTGTGGTAGCGAAGAAGCGGTCTGGCTTCCTCGGGCTGGGCTTGCCCGCGTGCGCCACGGAAAGGGCCGTCATCTAATTCACGATGACGTCCGGCCGGACCGCGGCCACCGCCTCGCCAACCGACGCCGCAGCCAGCCCGTCCATCACGACGCCCAGCTGCTCCAGCAACCCGCGCTCGTCGTCGTCGCCGTCACCCGAGGCCACGGGCCACCAGCTGCGGCACCAGACGACGCCTGATGACCCCGGTCCCGCCCGCCACGAACACTCGCATCACGTCACCCTCCCAATCCGGTACTGGCTCTCGCCACCAAGACGAGACAGCCCGGCAGCCTGTGACATGGGAGACGGCCCCGCGGACGTCGCCCGCGTAGGAACATCATCGGACTGAACGGGAAGCGCACTCGTCTGCCGCGACCCGGGCGCTCCGCTCCCCCGCTACTCCCGCCTCATCAACTCCCGTCTTTGCCGGTTGAGGAGAAAGTCCAGTCAGGTGCCGACGTAGGCCGCGAGGTGCTCGCCGGTGAGGGTGCAGCGGGCGTCGGCGAGGTCGGCGGGTGTGCCCTCGAAGACGATCCGGCCGCCGTCGTGGCCGGCGCCGGGGCCGAGGTCGATGATCCAGTCGGCGTGCGCCATGACCGCCTGGTGGTGAGTGATGACGATGACCGACTTGCCGGAGTCGACGAGCCGGTCGAGCAGGCCGAGCAACTGCTCGGCGTCGGCCAGGTGCAGGCCTGTGGTCGGCTCGTCCAGGACGTAGACCTCGCCC
>JACCVZ010000212.1 GCA_013697905.1 Nocardioidaceae bacterium | reverse complement strand
GTGCAGGTCCCGTACGTCGCGCGCGGCTCAGGCACCGGACTGTCCGGCGGCGCCCTCCCCCACGCCGACGGCGTGCTGATCGTGACCTCGCAGATGCGCGAGATCAAGGAGATCGACCCGCTTGGCCAGCGCGCGGTGGTCCAGCCTGGCGTCATCAACCTCCAGGTCACCAAGGCCGCCACGCCGTTCGGCTACTACTACGCACCGGACCCGTCCAGCCAGCAGATCTGCTCGATCGGAGGCAACGTCGCGGAGAACTCCGGCGGCGCGCACTGCCTGAAATACGGCTTCACCACCAACCACGTCTTCGGTATCGAGCTGGTAGCGCCGGAGGGCGACGTGGTCCGTCTCGGCGGCAAGGCGCCGGACCCTCCCGGTTACGACCTGCTGGGCGCGTTCGTCGGATCTGAGGGGACCCTCGGCGTCGCTACCGAGGCCACCATCCGCCTGATGCGCTCGCCGGAAGCGGTGAACACGCTGCTCGCGGCCTTCCAGTCCACGGACGAGGCCGGCGGCGCGGTCTCGGCCATCATTGGAGCCGGGGTGATCCCGGCCGCCATCGAGATGATGGATGCGCTGGCTATCGAGGCAGCCGAGGCCGCCGTCCACTGCAACTACCCCCAAGGTGCTGGCGCCGTACTCATCGTCGAGCTCGACGGGCCGGCGGCCGAGGTAGAGGCCCAGTTCGCCGCCGTCGAGACCCACTGCCGCGACAACGGTGCCTTCGAGATTCGGGTCGCCACCGACGACGTCGAGCGGGCGCTGTTCTGGAAAGGGCGCAAGTCGGCCTTCGCCGCAGTAGGCCGGATCAGTCCCGACTACATCGTCCAGGACGGCGTCATACCGAGGACCGCGCTGCCGGAGGTGCTGCGGCGCATCGCCGAGCTGTCGGGCTCGAGCGGTGTCCGGGTGGCAAACGTGTTCCACGCCGGTGACGGAAACCTGCACCCGCTGGTGCTTTTCGACGAGTCGGTGCCCGGGCAGGCCGACGACGCCGAGGAAGTCTGCGGTGCGATCCTCGACCTGTGCATCGAGTACGGCGGCTCCATCACCGGGGAGCACGGCGTCGGCATGGACAAGGCGAAGTACATGTCGCGCATGTTCACCGAGGACGACCTCGACACGATGCAGCTGCTGCGCTGCGCGTTCGACCCGGCACATCTGTCCAACCCGGGAAAGATCTTCCCGACCCCCCGGCTCTGCGGAGAGGTGCCAGGCCGGCACAAGGGCGCACATCCCCTGCAGGAAGCCGGACTGGCGGAGGTGTTCTGACGATGATGACGTCGGACCCCGTCCTGGACGACTTGCGCAAGGTCTGCAACGACCGGGCAAGACCCGCCGAGGAGACAGACGCGGTCGCAGACGTTCCGGCCCGGTACGTCGCATCGCCGGACTCGACCGAGGAGACCTCGGAAGTCCTTCGACTGGCCGCCCAGCACGACCTGCGGGTCGTCCCCCGTGGTGCGGGCACGAAGCTCGGCTGGGGAGCGCCGCCCACGGCCGTCGACCTCGTCCTCGACACCACCGCAATCGCCGGAATCGTCGAGCATGCCGCCGGGGACCTGGTGGCTGTGGTCCGCGCGGGCACCACGGTCGAGACCCTGCAGTCCACCCTGGCCGAGGCAGGGCAGCAGCTCGCCCTCGACGTCGCCACGTCTGGCGCGACCGTCGGCGGCACGGTCGCCACCAACGTCAGCGGCCCGCGCCGGCTGCTCTACGGCACGCTGCGCGACATGCTGATCGGGATCACGTTCGTGCGCGCTGACGGGGTGGTGGCCAAGGCGGGCGGCAAGGTCGTGAAGAACGTCGCCGGCTACGACTTCGGGAAGCTCCTGACCGGCTGCTACGGCACCTTGGGAGTGATTACGCAGGTGGCGTTCCGGCTGCACCCGCACCCACCGGTGCAACACTTCCTGACTATCGAGGTGGACGATGCGGAGGAGGCCGGACACGCGGTGGCCGCGGTGATCGGATCGCAGGTCGTGCCCAGCGCGGTGGACGTGCACCAGCCTGCCGAGGGGCCGCTGAGCGTGACCGTACTGCTCGAAGGCACCGAGCAGGGGGTGGCCGGACGCGTCGCGACCACGACCGACCTGCTGGGAAACACCACGGCAACCGACGAGGCGCCACCCTGGTTCGGTGCCTATCCGTTCACCGACGGCCAGGTCGGGCTCAAACTGACCACCGAGATCGCGGGTCTGCCCAGGCTGTTGCTCGCTGTGCGGAAGACGGCGGACCGGCACCGGGTCCCCATCGCGGCGTCCGGGTCCGCTGCTGGCGTTCTGTACGCCGGCCTGGACGCGAGCGTCGGGACCGATGTGGCCGCTGCCGT
>JACCVZ010000186.1 GCA_013697905.1 Nocardioidaceae bacterium | reverse complement strand
CGCCCATCGGACTCCGCGACGATCTCGGCGATCTGCTGCACCTGCTCGACCGGGATCTGCGCCTCCTCGGCTGCGAACTCGAACGTGTAGCGCGCGTAGTCGTCGGTGAGCCGGTCGAGGAAGGTGTCGAAGTCGAGTGCGGCGTCCGGGTGCCTGTTCTCGAGGTAGGTGCGCCAGTTCATCCAGCGCTTGACGTAGTCCTCATCGATCCGCCGGGTGCGCAGAAGGTACGCCGCCGCCGCCAGCAGGATCGCCGCCTCGCTGCCCGGCCAGGGGGTGACCCACATGTCTGCCAGCGCGGCTGTGTTGGACAACCGCGGATCGAGGACCACCAGCTTGGCGCCGTTGGACTTGCCCTCCATGATCCGCTGCGCGTGCGGGTTGAAGTAGTGGCCGCTCTCGAGATGACTCGACAGCAGCAGGATCACCTTGGCGTTCGCGTGGTCCGGTGACGGGCGGTCGTAGCCACCCCACAGCGAGAGCCCGAGGCGGGCTCCGGCAGAGCAGATGTTCGTGTGGCTGTTGTGACCGTCCACTCCCCAGGCGAGCAGTAAGCGCTCGGCGAAGCCGTCCTCCCCGGGGCGTCCCACGTGATACATGACTTCGTTGTGGCGGTCCTCCTGCATGGCTCGCCGGATGCGTGCGGCGATGTCGTCGAGCGCCAGGTCCCAGGGCACCCGCTCCCAGTCACCGCCGCCTCGCACACCGCGTCGCCTGAGCGGGTAGAGGATCCGTTCCGGGTCGTCGATCTGGTTGATCGTAGCCGGGCCCTTCGCGCAGTTGCGGCCACGTGATCCTGGGTGCGCCGGGTTGCCTTCCACCTTGCGGATGGAGAGATCCTCCTTGTCGACGTACGCCAACAGTCCGCATGCCGACTCGCAGTTGAAGCAGGTGGTCGGGACAAGCATGTACTCGCGCGGCACCTTGCGGGGGTGTGCCTGGGCGTCGTTCTGGACGTGGTGGTCCCACTCCTCGACCGGCGGATAGTTGCGCAGGCCCCAGCGGGTGCGCATCCCTGGCATGTCGGAGTCGGGCCGAGACCGATGTGGCTCTGAGCTCATGGCCGGTTGTTCCTCTCGCCGGGTGTTGTCTCGAGGTGTGGCCACTACGACAGCGGGACGTCTTGTCCGGCGCGGACGAAAACACTCTCATAAGCCAGCAACGCGGGCTGGACCAGCACGGCGGCCAGGTAGGCGAACCCTGAGACCGGCGAACTCCAGTCCAAGGTGGCCGATACGGCAGCCACCACAGCAACCGCGACCGCCCCCCACCAAAACGTCGGCGCGTACCGTCCGTGGGTGATCATCCGAGCCGCGGCTGCTGCACCACGGGTGCTGTGCTGGCCGGCATACTCCACCAGCAGCATCGCGAGGTGGGCAACGGTACCGATGACCAGCGCGCGGGCCAGCAGCTGCTGGCCGGACACCGACACGTTGACCAGCGGCAGGCACAGGATCATCGCCCCGGCGCCCACCATCACTGCCTGCACGACCAGGTGCCAGAACAGCAGCGGCGACTGCCACAGGTCACGCCCCTCGGCTTGGCCGAACAACAACCCCGTGTAGGCGGCCGTCATCAGACCGGCCAACGCCGTCGGCGCCGCGATCACCGCGATGAGCGATGTCTGGCCCGACAGTCCCGCGAGCAGCCACAGCGAGGCGAGGGCGGCGTAGACGGCGAGGATCACCGACCCCCAGAAGAGCCAGGAGGTGGGGTTCGGTTTCAAGAAGATGTAAAGGAAGCGCTCAGGACGCTTCAGGTCCCAGATGAGCAGGACTCCCGTGACGGCGGTTCCGACCAGGGCCAGCGCGGGCGCGGCGACTGTGCCCATGCTGCCCAGGTTGACGCCGAGGGCGAGTGCAAGGGCCGCCAACATCAGGGCGCCGGCACCGAAGGCCTTCGTCCAAAGGTAGGTCGTCACCCGCCATCCCCACGGGCGCGGGTGCGCGGTGTTGAGCGTGGTCCTGGCCCCGGTGGTCGGGTCGACGGAGAGGTCGGAGGCGACCTCCAGGCGGTGAGCGTCGGGCTCCGACCACAGGTACGTTCCGTCCGGTGGTGCGTCCAGCGGTTCCAGCACGGCCCGGTCGGCACCGAGGTAGAAGACATTCGGTCCGGTGTTCTGCTCGGGTGCCCGGACGGCGGTATCGTGCGTCGAGACGAGCTGGGAGATGGCGCTCCCGGGGTTATCGAGGTCTCCCACCCAGATCGACTCCGTCGGACAGACCACTACACAGGCCGGCTCGAGACCTTGGTCGATGCGGTGGGCGCAGAAGTTGCACTTGGCCGCGGTGTGGGTGTCGGCGTCGATGTAGATGGCATCGTAGGGACAAGCCTGCATGCACGCCTTGCAACCGATGCAGCGGTCCCCGTCGAAGTCGACGATGCCGTCGTCGCGCTTGAACAATGACTGCGTCGGACACACCTTCACGCAGGGGGCGTCCGTGCAGTGGTTGCAGCGCATCACGCCGAAGTCGCGCGTCGTGGAGGGGTACTCGCCCTTGTCGACGTACTTGAGCCAGGTGCGGAACTGGCCGACCGGCACCCGATGCTCGGTCTTGCACGCAACCGTGCAGGCATGGCAGCCGATGCAGGTGCGCTGGTCTATCGCGAACCCGTACCTCATCGCATCCCTCCCGACGTCTGAAACGGCTGGCGACACCACGGTGGCTGACCGAGCACGCCGCGACCGATGGGAGCATCATCGCCTGGCAACGTGTCTGCGGACCAGCGACGTGGCCGAGTCCCTCAGCGGGAGACCGCGCGGAGCACCTCGCCAACCTTCTCGTCCGGCAGGTGCCGGGCCACGTCGGCCTGGCTGAGCATTCCCACCAGGTCATGCCCATCGATGACAGGCAGCCGCCGGACCTGGTGCTCCGACATCGTCCGGAGTGCTTCTTCGGCGGAGTCGTCGGCGCCGATCGTGACAGGCTTGCCCTGGGCGAGCTCCCCGGCCGTCAGGCTGCCGGGGTCGTTGCCCTCGGCCACCACCTTGATGACGATGTCGCGGTCGGTGAGGACCCCCTTGAGGCGGTTGTCGTCGCCGCAGATCGGCAGCGATCCGACATCCAGGTCGCGCATCTTCCGTGCTGCGGTGACGAGGTTCTCGCCCTCGCCGACGCACTCGGCTTCGGGCGACATCAAGTCGCGGACTGTGGGCATGATGGGTCCTCCTAAGGGTCGTCGTCGACGACCCGTGCCCAGGTGCCGCCCGGCGAAACCTCACCGCTGTCGACGGCACGAGCGATCGTCTTGGTTGACCTCTGTGTCACCCCAGCGTGACAAGGATGACGGCTCCGGCGGCCAAGGCGAGTCCGACCGCCTGGACCCGGTGCATGCGCTCGTGCAGCAGGCAAGCCGCGAGCAAGACGGTCAGAGCGGGATAAAGCGACGCCAGCACCGCCGTGACCGACACCAGCTCCCCGCGGACGGCTAGCTGGTAGAGCACGGTTGCCCCGGCGGCACACACCCCGACCGCCAGCGATCCCGCGACGACTCTGCCCGGCAGCGTGCGCAGAGACGTCTTCGCCCTAGCCGCGCCGCAGACGAGCACGACTGCTGCCACTGCCTGACCGAGCGCCAGCGGCCACAGCCCGGCCGACCGAGGAACCTGACCCAGGGCAACGAACAGCAACCCGAACCCGGCACCGGCGAGCAACCCCTCACGCACCCCAGACTCCGGGCGCCCGGCCTCCGCGGCCGCCTCATTGCCACCCTGCGACACCAGCCAGAGAGCTGGAAGCGCGCAGGCGATGCCGATCCAGGACAGCGTCGTCGGCCGTTCACCGACCGCGAAGCCGACCACGACCGGCACGGTTGCTGCCCCGACGGCGGACAAGGGGGCCACGACATTCATCTGGCCGCCGGCCAGCCCTCGATAGAGGAAGTACGTGCCGAGACCGCTCCCGACACCAGAGGCAGCACCCCACCCCAGCTGGGAGATGGTCGGCGAGCCGGTCAGCGTCGACGCAGCGGCCGCGACGGCGACGGCGCTCGCCAGCTGGGCCAACACAGAGACGGCCCACGCGCTCGTACTGCGTGAGAACAGCCCGCCGAGAAAGTCCGACAACCCGTACGCGACAGCAGACGCCAGCGCAAGAAGAATGCTCACCAGGGCGATCTTCAGGTCCTTGAGATACTTCTGCAAGTTGCCGGCCATGAGTGTCGTCGCTGACCAGCCGCGTACGCCATCCGGCTCGGGTGGTCAGTGGCGGCGGTCCAGACCTCCATCGTCGCCCATTGACGGGATATCGCGCCCGAGCCGCCGTACTCCGAGACAACCCCCCTGCCCTGAAAAGCGGGCAAGGGGGTTGTCTGTGTCGCTGGCTGCAGACCGCTAGGGCCGAACAGTTGTCAGGTAGTTGTCCTGCTGTGGAATGGGAACTCCTTGTCCCAGCAAGGCGACGGACCGGTAGTTGGCGTTGTAGTGAACATAGGCCTTGGCACCAGCGAGATGAACGTCGATGTA
>JACCVZ010000177.1 GCA_013697905.1 Nocardioidaceae bacterium | reverse complement strand
GCCAAGCCAACAGCTGGGCATCACCAGGGCAACCGCGGGCCCGTCGACCAGTCGGGGAGGACGTGTGTCGGACATGCCACCGCTCGAGCTGTCCGTCGTGGTTCCCTGCTACAACGAGGAGCAGGTCATCGACCAGCTCCACAAGGTGCTCACCACCGAGCTCGAGGCGCTGACCGACGCCTTCGAGGTCCTGCTCGTCGACGACGGGAGCAGCGACTCCACGGTCGAGCGGATGCGTGCCATCCATGAGGCCGACCCGCGCTTCCGGTACTTCGCGCTGAGCCGCAACTTCGGCAAGGAGTCCGCGATGCTGGCCGGGCTCAGCCAGGCCCAGGGGTCCGCCATCGCGATCCTCGACGCCGACCTGCAGCACCCCCCTGCCCTGCTCGCCAAGATGTTGCCGATGCTTGAGGAGGGTTACGACCAGGTCGTTGCGCGGCGCACCCGCAAGGGCGACAGACCTGTCCGCTCCACGGTGTCGCGGCTCTACTACCGCTTCTTCAACCGCCTCGTGGACGTCGATCTTGAGGACGGTGTCGGCGACTTCCGCATCCTCAGCCGCCGCGCCGTCCGGTCGCTGCTGTCGCTCGGCGAGTACAACCGCTTCTCCAAAGGGCTATTCGCATGGATCGGCTTCTCCACCGCCGTCGTCGACTACGACAACGTCGAGCGCGGGGCCGGGGAGTCGAAGTGGCGGTTCGGAGACCTCGTCAACTACGGCATCGACGGCATCGTCTCGTTCAACGCCCGACCATTGCGGATGGCGATCCACCTCGGTACGGCGGTCACGGTGTTGGCGTTCACGTACGCCGCCTGGGTGATCGTCACCTATCTCGTCAACGGCAACCCGGTGGCCGGCTACCCCACACTCATCGTCGCCATCTTGGGCTTCGGAGGCGTCCAGCTGATCATCTTGGGGGTGATCGGCGAGTACCTCGGCCGCATCTACTACGAGACCAAACGTCGACCGCACTTCCTGCTCAAGGAGAGCAGCAACCCCGGCGAGATCCCGGTGACTGTCGCGCTGGGACCGGAGCACGACGAGTTTGCCCAGGCCGAGCCGAGGCCGCCGGGGCGTCGCTCGTGATCCTGGGCAGGATCGTCAGGTTCGGGGTCGTCGGAGTCATCAACACCGGCGTCTACTATGCCCTCTACCTGCTGCTCCAGACCACGCTGCCGTACCTCGTCGCGCACGTCTGCGCATTCGTCTTGGCCATCGTCGGGTCCTACTTCCTCAACTGCTACTTCACCTTTCGGATTCAGCCGAGCTGGCGCACCTTCTTCCTCTTCCCGCTGTCCAACGCTGCCAACTTCGTCATCACCACAGTCGGGCTTTACGTGCTGGTCCAGCACGCGGGCATGGACGAACGAGTCGCCGCCATCCCGGCCGCCGCTGTTGCCATCCCGATCACGTTCCTGGTCGCACAGTTCACGCTCACCTCAGGCAGCCGGCACCGCAACGACGGTCCGGCCGCTGGTGCCTCGTCCGAGCCCAGCACGCAAAGAACCGGATGAGCACGGAGCCAGAGCTTGGGCGGATCAGCAGCCCCGCGCTCCCCGAGCCGGCTGCTCCGCCGGACCCCCGGCTGCCACGCTGGATGTGGCCCGTCGGCGTGACCATGCTGACGTTTCTCTACGCACTCCTGCCCGCGATCGTAGGGGCCCGCAGCTTCTACCGGCGTGGCGACAGCGCCTCGCAGTTCATCCCGACTTGGGCTCATCTGGGCGACCTGCTGCGCGGTGGTAGCTGGCCTCCTGTAATGGACCCGAACTCCTGGCACGGCGGCAACTACGCAGCAGAGGCCCTCTTCGGGGTCTACAACCCGATCAACGCAGCGAACTGGCTGTTCGTCTCGGTCCTACCGGACCTTGACCTCGCGGCCACGCTCGTCAAGGCGGAGTTCCTGTCGCTGCTCGCTCTCGGCCTCTACGTGCTGTGTCGTGAGTACGGCGCAGCGCGATGGGCCGCGTCCCTGCTCGCCGTCGCCATGCCGTTCGCCGGCTTCACGCTCTACTGGGACTCCGCGAGCTGGGCCTCCGGCCTGATCGCCTTCACCTACATGCCGTTCGTCTGGTGGGCATTGCGCCGTACGGCACGGGGGGCGCTCAACCCCGTTTGGGCCTTCGCCGTCGGCGCACTCGCCATCACCCAAGGCAACCCGTACGGCGTGCTGGGCGTCGTCATCGTCGGGCTGGCAGTGCTCGTCGAGTCAGCCGCCGGACGCGACTGGGCCGCCGTCCGACGCCTCGCACTCACGGGGCTCTGCGTCGCGGCCGTGATCCCGCTCGTGTTCATCCCGTTGCTGGAGACCGCCCCCCTGGCGAACCGCGGCGCCCTCGCCGGCATCCGCAACAACGACTTCATGAGCGCCAACCTCGGCGACCTGCTCAACCTGAGCAGCCCGTCGTTCCTGCCAGCGATCAAGACGTTCCTCGACCCGATGCGGGTGCCGACGACGTACTTCGCCTGGTTCCTGCTGCCGTTGCTGCCCTGGCTGCGTTGGTCGTCGTTGCGTGGACGGCTGGCCGAGCTGGCCGGGGCCGCCGTCGTCTCGCTCGGCTACTTCTTGCTGGTCGTCGGCCCTTCGTCGTTGTGGTTGTTCCGCTGGCCGGTGCGGCTGGTCGAGTACCTGCAGCTGCCGATCGCAGTCGTGGTTGCCGTGGTCGCGTCGGCCGGGTTCCACCGGGGCAAGGTGGCGACACGAACCATCTGCAGCGGGGCGGTGGTCGTCACCGGCGGCTACCTCGCATGGTCGCAGACACCGCAGCGTCTCAACACCCACGCGGCGGCGACCGTTCTCGTTGGTCTGCTCGTCGTCGCGCTCGTCTGGGCGTTGCTCCGCACGCGGGTGAGTGTGGTGCCGCTCGTTGCCGTCGTCCAAGCCGGCACCTTGCTGGTGCTCGGCTTCCAGCTGACCCTCTTCCCCGAGAACGCTAGCGCCGGCCGCTGGGGCTTCCCCTCGGACGTGTCGAAAATGGAGACGAGGTTCTCCGACTACACGGGCACGACCCTGCAGCTCGCCGACCTCGGCCAGGTGCGAAGCCGGGTCGCCAAGGAGGGTCCGAAAGGATGGGCCAGCCTGCTCGGCGGCAGCATGTACCACGCCGTCGGCGTCGACTCGGTCAACACGTACTCCGGGGTGGGGCTCAAGGCCTTCACGCGCGCACTGTGCATGGACTACAAGGGCGGCACCTGCCCCGCGGCGTACGACAAGCTCTACAAGCCCACCGCAGACGGCCGGCCCAGCCTCGCCGAGCTGATGAAGCTCGAGACGCTGGTCGTGCAGCAGGGCATCTTCGACAAAGTCGAGCCGGCGCCCGGGTGGAGCATCGGGCGGCAGACCAAGCAAGCCGTCGTCCTGCACCCGGACCAGTCGTACTCGTGGCCAAACAGCCGCCTCAGCTGGGCGTCGGCCGGGCTCGACATCACCTCCGCCAACAGCGACGGCAGCGACCACGAGACGATCGGCATCGGCGCCGTCTCCGAGAGCTCGACGCTGGTCTTCGCGCGGCTCGGCTGGCCCGGCTACACCGCCGAGATCGACGGCCGCCAGCTCGCCATCTCCCGAAGCGACGCCGGGTTGCTCGAGGTGACGATCCCTGCCGGCACCGACGCCGGCGACGTCGAGGTCGGCTTCCGGCCGCCGGGTCAGCTCGTCGGGCTGCTGCTGGCTTTGCTCGGACTATCGGGGGCGGTCGCGCTCGGCGTCCTACCCGGCGTACGCCGGCGGGGGCACGAAAAGTCCGGCGACGCCAGCCTCAGTGGGGACGCCAGGCCTCGTCGTGCTTGGTGAGCTTGATGATGTCCGGCGGCAGCGTCCCGCTCGACAGCATCTCCACGGTGATGTGCTCGAACACCTCGCGCAGGTTGGCACGGGCGGCGATCCAGACGAGCTGGAGCACGCGGGCTGAGTCGTTGTAGGTGACGGACTCCGGCCGGAGGCCGTAGACGCTGACGAGCGGGCCGTCCACCGCGCGGATGATGTCGGCGACGCTGACCTCGCTGCTTTCCCGGGCGAGCCGCCAGCCACCGCTTTGGCCCCGGACGCTCATCACGATGCCCGAGCGACGGAGGTCGGCAAGGATCGCCTGGAGGAACCCGTGCGGGATGTCTTGCAACCGACCCAGCTCCTCTGCGGACACCGGGATCGCCTCGGTGCGGGAGGCGATCTCGATCAGTGCACGCAAGGCGTAGTCGGACTTGGCGGAGACGCGCATCGCCTTAGTTTGTCAGATGCCCCTCCGAACCGATCGAGCAAGCAGACATACCCGAGATCGGTTCGGAGGGGCAGCCGGACCGCCTGGGTCCGTGTGGAGACTGCGCGGTCAGGCGTTGATGACGCGCTGCGAGTGTGCGTCTTGACCGTGGTGCTGGATCTGTACCTTCCGCGGCTTGGCCTTCTCCGCCACGGGGATCCGCAGCGTGAGCACGCCCTCGTCGTAACGAGCATCTACCTTGTCGGTGTCAAGGGTGTCCCCGAGGATCAGCTGGCGACTGAAGAGCCCGCGGGGGCGCTCGGAGGCGATCATCTCCTCGTCGCCGGAGCGGGGCGACCGCTCCGCCTTCACGGTGAGCACGTTTCGCTCGACATCGATGTCGACGCTGCCGGGGTCAACACCGGGGAGGTCGAACTCCACGACGAAGCTGTCGCCATCTCGCCAGGCGTCCATGGGCATCATCGACGGCCGCGCCGGCGTACCGAGCATCTGCTGGGTCAACCGGTCGAGCTCTCGGAACGGATCAGTGCGCATCAACACGGCAATCACCTCCACATCAGATCTGAAAACTAGGTTGTCCAATGCGCCTGAGATCTCACTCAGCTGGTATAGGTTTTGTTATAGCACTGAGCAGCGATGCGAGCAAGCCCCAGGAGGGAACCGATGCACCCTTCACCGGTCGAGCCCAGCCGGGGTGTGTTCGCGATCTCGGTGGCCGCCGAGATGACTGGCGCCGGCGTCCAGACACTGCGCTTGTACGAGAAGCGCGGACTGGTCACACCCGAGCGCACCGAAGGCGGGACCCGCCGTTACAGCCATGACGACCTGGCCGTGCTGCAGCGGATCCAGAGCTTGCTCGGCGACGGCCTCAACCTCGCCGGGATCGCCCTGGTGCTTGCGCTGGAAGCAGACAACGCGCAGCTGCGCCGACAGTCGGCCGGCTGACCGGCTGCGGGTGGCGCGGAGCGTCAGGCGTCGTAGCGACGCTCCTCGACGTGGGTCGTCTTGTTCCGGCTGCGCTGCGCGTTGATGATGAGCGACAGCGCAATGGCCAGCACGCCCGCGATGAGCAGGATCCAGCCGAGGGTGTTGTCCTCGATGAAGCTGATGTCGACGTCGAGCGCCCAGATGAGCACCGCGCCGATCACGATGAGCACGACTCCAAGTCCGATACCCATGGGTGGGCTCCTCTCGTCTGACATTCAGTGTCTTCACGGTAGACCCCGAACCCGGCGCAACCCGACTCAGACACGAACTGCCCTCAGGAGACCCCGCCTGTGCCTTCAGCGCTTCGAGCCCGCTCGTCGCTGGGCGCTGGTCCACCTGGCCTTGGTCTTCGGGCGCGCCTTGCCGCTTCCACGCGTGCCAGCTGGACGATGGGGAGCTGTTCGGACGTCGGCGGACCGCTCCGGGGGCCGCGACACCTGCGCCGGCACCGGGTCAAGCGTGGCCTCGAGGCGGCGTACGTCCGCGCGCCGGTCGGCAGGCTGACGGCGTCGCTCGTCGGGTCCGGTGGCTCCGCTGCGGGAGCCTCCGGACGGCGGCTGGGTGCTCTCGGGAATGCTGGGGTTGGCGCTTCCGGAGCGGGCAGTACCGGAGCGGGCAGTACCGGAGTGTGGAGTGCGGGGCCGGTTGCTGCGGGATTCGCTTGAGGGGCGCCCGCTGCCGCGTGGCCGGGCTGCGCGAGAGGGACGACTGGGCGGGGCCGGTGCGGCAGGGCGTCGGTCGGCAGTCTCTCCGGTCAACGCGAGTGCCGCCGCCGTCATCGGGTCAGGGGCGGTGCGCGCGTCATGGTGTCGGGCCGCGACTCCTGCGGCCTTGTGCAGGCCGGCGACCGCACCGAGCTGTCGCCTGGTTGTCATGGTCACGACCGCGCCGGAGCTGCCGGCGCGTGCTGTGCGTCCGCTGCGATGCACGTAGGACTTGTGCTCGGTCGGCGCGTCGTAGTGCACGACGACCGAGATTCCGTCGACGTGGATGCCGCGGGCGGCGACGTCGGTGGCCACGACGACGTCGGCCTGACCGCTTCGGAACTTCCGCAGGTTACGCTCGCGCGCACCCTGGCTCAGGTTGCCGTGCAGGTCGACCGTCGAGACGCCGCGCTCGGCGAGATCGAGGGCCAGCCTGGTCGCCCCCAGCCGAGTGCGGGTGAAGACGATCGAGCGGGGGTTGGCGCGCAGCAGCGAAGTCGCCGCTTCGATCTTGTTGTGGGCATCAATGACCAGCACGTGGTGGTCGAGGTCGGGCTGGTCGGCGTCATCGTTGCAGATGTGAGTGACCGGCCCGTGGAGATGCATCTTCACGAGCCGGTCGACGTCGCCGTCGAGGGTGGCCGACAGCAGCATTCGTTGTCCACCGGGCTTGGTCATCGAGACGATCTCGCTCACAGCCGGGAAGAAGCCGAGGTCGCACAGGTGGTCGGCCTCGTCGAGCACGACGGCCTCGACGTGGTCGAGGCGGCAGGCGCCGCGAGCGACCAGGTCCTGCAACCGGCCGGGGGTGGCGACGACGAGGTCGGCCCCGTGACGGAGCCGTTTGATCTGCCGGTCGTACGCCGAGCCGCCGTACACGGTGACGAGACGGAGGCCCAGCGCGTCCGCGAGCGGGTCGAGCGATGCCCGCACCTGGGTGGCGAGCTCGCGCGTCGGTACGACGATGAGGCCGCGGGGAGACTTCGGCTGGCGGCGACCGCCGACAAGCCTGCCAAGGACGGGGAGCCCGAAGGCGAGAGTCTTGCCCGAGCCGGTGGCGGCGCGGCCCAGCACGTCGCGGCCAGCAGCGGCGTCAGGGATGACGGCGGCTTGCACCGGAGTCGGTGTGGTGATCTTGGCTCGGTCGAGCACGCGCACGAGAGGTGCGGCGATACCGAGCTGGGCGAACGAGGGGACGGGGTCGACGGGCACGTCGAAGTCTCTTCCTGCAGGAACGGGCGGGCATGCCCGTTCCGGCGGCCGCGCGTGACGCGCGCCATTCGACAGGCACAAGAGAAGGCGCCCGAACCTGACTGGATCGTGAGGTACGACGCCTTGGCTGATCCCCATGTTAACAGCGGCCTGCCTCGACGACCGCATCGCGACGATGTGCCGTTGCGCACCCGGTGACGGCCGAGGCGTCGGTCGGGCCGCCGGGTCCGGCGTGGGCAGATGAGCGAGTGCACTGCAGTGATCGTGCGCGCACCGGGGAAGTCATAGGCTCGCAACCATGAACGCGCTGCCCGACCATGCGAGGGTGTGGAAGTCCGCCGCCGCGGACTTCTCCACGCTGGCCCACGAGCTCGGTGACAGTGAGTGGTCGCTGCCCACTGACTGTCCGACGTGGAGCGTCGGCGATCTGGTGGCGCATGCCGCCGCGATCGAGAGCGAGCTCGCCGGGGACGAGCCGCTTCGGGTGACGATCGACAAGCAGGCCGCGCACATCAAGAACGGCGCCGGCGTCTACACCGAACGCGGAGTCGCCGCACGGCGCGGGCGCAGCCGCGACGACGTCGTGGCCGAGTACGACGACGCGATCCGTCGGCGTACCACTCAGCTCGACGCCGAGCCGCTCGACAACCCCGCGGCCAAGCCGCCGATCACCCCAGGCGGTGTGGAGTGGGACTGGGACACGCTGATGAGCCGGCGTGCCCTCGACCTCTGGATCCACGAGCAGGACATCCGGCGCGCGGTCGGCAAGCCCGGCAGCCTCGACACTCCAGGCGCCGAGCACACGCAGACCACCTTCGCGTCGGTGCTGCCATACGTCGTCGCCAAGCGCTGCGCGGCGCGGAGCGCCACCACGGTGGTGGTCGACGTCACCGGCCCCGTCTCAGGTCTCTACGCGGTCGAGGTCGACGGCAACCGCCGCGGCGTCGCCCTTGAGTCGGCACCGGAGCAACCGTCCGTGCGGGTCACGCTGGACACGGAGAGCTTCACGATCCTCGGCGCCGGCCGCCGTGACCCGAGCACGTTACCCGTCCGGCTCAGCGGCGATACCGACCTTGCCGCGTGCATCCTCGCCCACCTCCCCGTCACCATCTGACCGACTTGTCAGGGTGACGTGAGCGCAAGAGTGTCCGGAACACCCTGACAACTCGGTCAGGGAAGGTGGCGGCGGGACTGGATGAAGCGGAACCGGCTGGCCACGTAGGCGCCGTCGGTGAAGGTCGCGTTGGCCGCCGGGTTGGCGCCGGTGCCGTGGAAGTCCGAGAACGCCGCCGACTGGTTCACGAAGACCTGGCCGGTGAGGTTCTCGCTCAACGCGACACCAGCGTCGAGTGCCGCCGAGCGCATGGCCGCGATCGTCTCGTCGCTCGTCGAGTACACCGACGCCGTCATCGCGCCGTGCTCGTTCGCCGTACGCCGGAACGTCTCGATGGACTCGGCCGTCGACCCGGTCGTGATCAGGTACGCCACCGGGCCGAAGCACTCGCGCTCGTACGTCGACGAGTCGGTCACATCGAGCAGCACCACCGTCGGCGTACGCACGACCGCGTCGTCGTAGGTGGGGTGTCGCACCTCGCGCGAGGCTATCGCCACTGTCCCGACCGACCCGACCTTTTCGAGACGTTCCAGTACCCCGGTGTTGACCACCCCGCCGAGAAGTTCGACGGCCCGGGCATCGTCTCCGAGCAGCTTGCCGAAGGCCGCCTCCAGTCCGGCGACGACGTCGTCGACCGAGGTGTGGCCGTCGTCGGTCTCGATGCCATCCGACGGCAGGTAGAGGTTCTGCGGCGCGGTGCACATCTGACCGGTGTAGAGCGCGAGCGAGAAGGCCAGGTTGAAGCACATTCCTTTGAACGACGCCGTGGAGTCGATCACGACGGTGTTGACCCCAGCCTTCTCGGTGAACACGGTTGCCTGCCGCGCGTTGTCCTCGAGCCACTCGCCGAAGACGTTACCGCCGGTGAAGTCGATGAGCTTGACCTCGGGTCGGACAGCGAGCACCGCCGCGAGCCCATCTGCCGGGTCCTCGGCGGCCAGCGTCATCAGGTTGGGGTCGAACCCGGCCTCTGCCAACACCTCTTGACCTGCCTGCACCGTGATGGCCAGCGGCAGCACCGCGCCCGGGTGCGGCTTGACGATGACAGGGTTGCCGGTGACGAGCGAGGCGAACAGACCCGGCCACGAGTTCCAGGTCGGGAACGTGTTGCACCCGACGACGAGGGCCAAACCGCGCGGCGTGACCGTGAACGTCTTCTCCATCCGGATGGGGGCGTCTCGTCCGGGCTTCTCCCAGACCGCCGTCTCGGGGACGCGAGTCATCTCGGCGTACGCATAGGCGATCGACTCGAGCGCCCGGTCGAGCGCGTGCGCGCCGCCGGCTTGGAAGGCCATCACGAACGCCTGCCCCGACGTGTGCTGGACGGCGTTGGCGAGCTCGAAAACCCTTGCGTGCAGACGTTTCAGGATCTCCAGGCCTACGCCGACGCGCGCCTCGACGCCGGCGTCGCGCCACACCCGCAGACCGGCTCCGGCCGCCTCCACCAGGGCCGGTACGCCGTCCGGTGCCACCCGTGGGTAGCGGACGTCGAGGGCCTTTCCGTACGGCGACTTCTCAGTCGCCACCGTGCCTGCGCAGCCAGGTGTCGACAGCGGGAACTCCGTGCCGAGCCAGCCTTCGAACGCCGCCGCCCCGACCCCGGCGGCGGTCTCGCCGTACACCTTCGGACTCGGTGACTCCGGGAACGCCGAGTAGTAGCCGCGGCTCCGGGTCGCCGCGACAGCCTCCTCGAGCATCGTGCGGTGGGTGGCGAAGAAGTCGGTGGCCTGGCTCACGGAGGGTCCTCACTACGGCGGTCTGTGACACTCGAACGACGCCTGCGACCCTACCCCGTCATCCGCAGCAACCCTCGTGCCCGCCGACCGCTCGCCGGTCTCCTCGGCTCCCTCCGGCCGGCGCAGGTAGGTCGTGAGAGAGTCGTCATCATGCTGATCCGCCCGATGGCCGACCAGGACGTCGCGGCTGTGCTGGCCCTCAACGAGGCTTCGGTCTGGGCCCTCAGTCCGCTCGACGCCGCGAGGCTCTCCCGGCACCGAGCCGCTGCCGAGCACACTGTGGTCTGCGAGGTCGACACGACCGTGGCAGCGTTCGCGGTCGCCTACGGCCCCGGCGCGGCGTACGACTCGGTCAACTACGCCTGGCATACCGAACGTTTCGACGACTTCATCTACCTCGACCGGATCGCTGTCTCGACGCCGTTCCGCCGGCGTGGCATCGCCAGCGCCGTGTACGACGAGATGGAGCAGCACGCCACGACGCACGGGAGAATGGTCTGCGAGGTGAACTCCGACCCGCCTAACGTCGAGTCGATCGCGTTCCATGCACGCCGCGGCTACCGCGAGATCGGGCACCTCACCCAGACCGACGGCCACACCACCGTGATGCTGGAGAAGCCGCTGTGACTGCCGCCGACGTCTGGACGCCGGACGAGCTGGCCCGTCGGTGCGCGGCAGTGATGTGGGCCGACGACGTCGCCTCCCAACAGCTCGGGATGACGCTCGACACAGTGGCCAGCGGCACCGCCAGATTGTCGATGACCGTCCGCGAGGACATGACGAACGGTCACGGGACAGCCCACGGCGGCTTCATCTTCGCCCTCGCCGACTCCGCGTTCGCGTTCGCGTGCAACTCACACAACGAGCGATCGGTGGCTCAGGCCTGCGACATCGTCTTCGCCGCGCCGGCGCAGCTCGGCGACCGCCTGGTCGCCGACGCCACCGAACGGCACCGCTTCGGACGCAACGGGATCTACGACGTCCGCGTTACCCGCGACGCCGTCGTCGTGGCAGAGTTCCGCGGACGCAGCCGCACCATCGGTGGCGCGCTCGTCGACGTACCTCATGTGCAAGGAGACGGTGATGGCTGACCTGTCCACGCCGCGAGGGCTCTGGGACGACGCCGAGCGGCTCTCGGTCGACGAGCTCCGCACCCTCCAGCTCTCCCGGCTGCGCACCACCCTGTACCGCGTCTACACTCACGTGCCTCACTACCGTGCCGCGTTCAACTCCGCCGGCGTACACCCCGACGACCTGCGATCGCTCGAAGACCTAGCCCGTTTTCCGCTGACCAGCAAGGCAGACCTGCGCGACAACTACCCGTTCGGCATGTTCGCGGTGCCACGTGAAGAGGTGTCGCGGGTGCACGCGTCGAGCGGTACGACGGGCCGGCCGACCGTGGTCGGCTACACCGCCGCCGATCTGGACGTGTGGTCGGACGTGATGGCGCGGTCGATCCGCGCTGCCGGCGGACGGCGAGGCGACCTGCTCCACGTCGCCTACGGCTACGGCCTTTTCACCGGTGGTCTCGGCGCGCACTACGGAGCCGAGCGGCTCGGTTGCACGGTCGTGCCGGTCAGTGGGGGCATGACGGAGCGGCAGGTGCAGCTCATCGGCGACTTTCAGCCACGCATCATCATGGTGACGCCGTCGTACTTCCTCGCGATCGCCGACGAGATGGAGCGCCAGGGCGTCAACCCGGCGACGTCGTCGCTCGAGATCGGCATCTTCGGAGCCGAGCCGTGGACGGACGAGATGCGTCGCGAGATCGAGGGACGGTGTGCGATGCACGCCGTGGACATCTACGGACTCAGCGAGGTGATGGGGCCAGGCGTTGCGCAGGAGTGCGTCGAGACGAAGGACGGGCTGCACGTCTGGGAGGACCACTTCTACCCGGAGATCGTCGACCCGGTCTCCGGCGAGGTGCTGCCCGACGGTGAGGAGGGTGAGCTCGTCTTCACGTCGTTGACCAAGCAGGCGATGCCGGTGATCCGCTACCGCACCCGTGACCTGACGCGGCTGCTGCCGGGTACGGCGCGGCCGTCGTACCGGCGGATGGAAAAGGTCACCGGCCGCACCGACGACATGATGATCGTGCGCGGCGTCAACGTGTTCCCGACCCAGATCGAGGAGCAGCTGCTCAAGGTCGCAGGGCTGACGCCGCACTACCTGTGCGTGCTGACGCGGCCAGGCCGAATGGATGAGCTGATCGTCCGAGTGGAGGCCCATGACGCCGGGATGGGCGCCGGCGCCCGCTCAGAACTAGCACGGACGCTGGCGAGGTTCGTGAAGGACCACGTCGGCGTCACCGTGGACGTCGAGGTAACGGAGCCGCACGCACTCGAGCGCTCCCTGGGCAAGGCCAAGCGCATCGAGGACAACCGCGGCCGCTGACCGCCACACCATCGCTCGAAGAAACTGCCGGGTGTTCTGCCTGTTCACCAGCCACGCTTCTGCGCTCGAATGGTCCCCGCGGGCCCGGCACGGCTCGCTGAGGGAACCGGTGCGGCCATGTCTCTCGGGGGGTGCATCGCCGCATCGTGGGACGGCCTGGTGGACGGGGGGCCAGGCCGTCTTCACCTGTTCCAGCAGGGAACGCCCGGCATCCGACCTGGCACGTCGCGTGGGACACCGCCGACTCCGCGCCGGCTTGATTAGGGTGACGGGCATGCGCACCAGCTCCGCATCACCCGGGTGGGCGGCAAGATGGCTTCGTGACCTGCGCATCGCCGCCGGCCTCACCCAAGAACAGCTGGCGCACCGGACCGGGCTCGCCGTCCGCAGTATCCGAGACCTGGAGCGGGGTGTCGTCAAACGGCCACGAGTCGGCTCACTCGAGTTGATCGCCACCGCACTCGACCTTTCGCCCGAGGCATCCGACCAGCTTCAGCAGGCGTTTCGCGGTCTGCACCCGACGGCCGTACCGCTCGCCGCGACTGAAGCGGCCGGGCGCGCGCAGGTGCAACGCACTCCCGCAGAGCTCCCTCGCGACATCTTCCAGTACGTTGGCCGCGACGACGAGGCTCGGCGTATCCGAAAGTTCCTCAGCGAAACCGCGATCCACGGGCCACCCGTCATCGTCGTGTCTGGCGCCGGTGGGTTCGGCAAGACCACCTTTGCCATCCACGTCGCGCATCAGCACGCTTCGTCCTACGCCGACGGGCAGGTCTTCATCTCATTGGCAGGTCCCCGCGAGGACCACCTCACCACGGAGCGGGCGCAGCTCGAGATCTTATGGGCGCTCGGCGTGCCCGAGCACGACCTGCCGCGATCTGCTGACGCACGGACTCGTCTGATGCGCACCTTGACCGCGGACACATCGATCTTGTTCGTGCTCGACGACGCTCTGGACGCCACCCATGTCGAAGAGCTGATCCCGTCGGGCCGAGGGAACGCGGTGATCGTCACCTCGCGGGCATCGTTGCACGAGCTCGACGTGTCAGGCCGCATCGAGTTGGACACGCTACGCCGAGACGAATCGGTGGCATTGTTGTTGACGTCAGGCTCGGACGTCGACGACCCGGCTGACTGGTCTCGACTGGCCGATCTGTGTGGCGACTCACCTCTCGCGCTGCGGGTGGCCGCGGCCAGGCTCGCGGCCCGTCCGGACTGGACGCCAGCTGACCTGGTGGTCCGGCTTACGGAGGAGCACACCCGGCTGTCGTTCCTCAGCTACGGCGTGCTCGGGGTACGCGCGTGCCTGAGCGTGAGCCATCAGGCGCTCGCCACCTCCGGCGCTCCGGTCGACCGGCTGGCCTGTGAGGTGCTGGCCCGGCTGGCTCGGCTGCCCGGCCACGACTTCGCTGTCGAGACGGTGGTCATGGTGCTGGACCTGCCGGCTGCTGAGGTCGAGGCCGCGGTCGAGCGGTTGATCGACGTGCAGCTGTTGCAGTCCCGGTCGCACCGCCGAGTCAGCTTCCACAACCTGACCCTGCTGTTCGCGCGAGAGCTGCCGGTCGAGGCATCGGCGGACGTTGACGTGGTCCGCCTGGGTGCCACCATGGCCGCCAAGGTTTGCGAGGTGGCGGCGATCTTCGGCAAGGAACACGGCGAGCTCGCCACCTTGACCTGGCTCCGGAAGTGGCCACGGTCGAAGCGTGAGACGTTCGCCTGGTTTCGAGAAGAAGTGGGAAACCTGGCTGACTACGTGCGGCAGCGCGCGTCGGCGACGCCGCAGGAGTACGAGATCTGCCGCTTCTTGGTGCAGGACACCTGGGTACTGCTTGAGCACGGGCGGCTGTCGGACACCCGCGACCAGGCCGTCGCCGCCTTGCTCGCCGCCGCCGAACGGTACGTCGACCCACTCACCCAGGTCTGGTGCGAGCGACAGCTGGGATTCGCGTACGGCAATGTCGGCGACGCCGAGACCGCTCGGGCGCATCTGGAGAGGGCGGCGGCGTACCTCCCGCAGCTACCCGATGATCCGGTGGCCCAGGCCCGGGCCAACGCCTGGGTGTTGTCGCTGCACGGCATCCTCGACGGGATGGCAGGCGATCTCGACGCGGCCGAGCAGCATCTCCGGGAGGCGCTGCGGGCGATGAGCGGCCTGACGCTCGAGCACCAGCGGCAGTGCCTGCAGAATCTCGCGTTCGCGCTGCTGGAGGCGGGCCGCCCGGTCGAGGCGTTGCGCTACAACCTACGGCTGCTCAACAACGACGAGCACGTCGTCGACCTCAACAGCGACATGGTGGCGACCATCGGCGTCGCCGAGACTCTCGGTGCGATGGACCGTCCGCTCGACGCGATCCGTTACGCCCGGCATGCACTCGAGCTGGCCGAGCGCGCGTCGGTGCCCCGTCGGGTGTACGAGGTGCTCGTGGTGATCGCCGTCGAGAGCCACCACGCCGGGCTATCCGACCAGGCAGACCAGGCCGCCAGGCGCGCCGCCGCGGTCGTCTCAGCGCAGGCGCCTGCCGCCCAATGGAGCACCTCGAGGCAGCGAGCACAGATCGCCGCCGCACAAGCCACTCACCGCTGACCCGTCGGCGGGCTAAGCGAGACACTGAGCGGATCACAAGAGCGCGGGGTCACAAGAGCGCGGGTCAGCAGAACGCGGATCAGAAGAGCAGAGCGTTACCCGGGTCCTCCACGATCGCTGCGACGTCGGCAAGGAACTTCGAGCCCTGCTCACCGTCGACCACACGGTGATCGAACGACAACGCAAGGGTGGTGATCCAGCGCGGCTTGATCTTCTTGCCCATCATCCACGGTTGCTTGCGAATGGCGCCCATGCAGAGGATGCCCGACTCGCCAGGGTTGAGGATCGGCGTTCCGGCGTCGACGCCGAAGATGCCGACGTTGGTGATCGTGAACGTGCCGCCGCTCATGTCCGCAGGCTGGGTCTTGCCGTCGCGGGCCGTCCTGGTCAGCTCACCCAGGGACTGGGCCAGCTCGACGGCGTTGAGGGTGTCAGCGTCCTTGATGTTGGGCACCATCAGACCGCGCGGTGTCGCAGCCGCGATGCCGAGGTTGACATAGCTCTTCAGGACGATCTCCTGCGTGGCTTCGTCCCACGATGCGTTGACCTCAGGGGTACGCCGGGCAGCCACGCAGACGGCGCGCGCCACGACCAACAGTGGGGACACCTTGACGTCGCGGAACTCGCGGTGAGCCCGCAGCCGCGCGACCATCTTCATCGTCCGGGTGGCGTCGATGGTGATCCACTCGGTGACGTGGGGAGCGGTGAACGCCGACGACACCATCGCCTGTGCCGTCATCTTGCGCACCCCCTTCACCGGGATCCGGGTCTCTCGCTCCCGCGTCGTCTGCGGGCGAGCAGCCGAGGCCGCGGTAGTCGGCTGGGCGGCGGTTTTCGGTCCCCCGCCCGCGAACGACTGCACGTCGTCGCGACTGATCGTTTTGTGGGGACCGGTCGGGGTGACCGCGGCGAGATCGACCCCGAGGTCCTTGGCCAGCTTGCGGACAGGCGGCTTGGCCAGAGCCCGAACACCGCTGGTGCTGGCCGCATCGTTGGTGCCGGCGTGGGCGAGCGCATGGTCGGGTATGTCGGCGGGCTCTGCGGCTTCGATGTCGACCTCAGGCGCCGGGGTGCTGTGGGGGGTGAAGGCGTGCTGCACACCGATCTGCGCGGCGGCGGGCGACTGTTCCACCGGGGTGGACCCGCTTTTCCGGGGCCGGCGCTTGGCCTCGGTCGTGCGAGGGCCATAGCCGACGAGTACCGACGTACGTCCGCCCGGGGCGGGTCCGCCGATGAGACCCGGCTCCACGGGCTCGTCGTCCTTCGGTGTCGGCACCAGGTCTTCGGCGACGTTGCCGACCTCTGGCGTCTGGGGCGCTGCCTGCCCACCCTCGCCGGTATCGACCGCGATGATGGGCATGCCGACGTTGACCGTGTCTCCCTCAGCGGCATACAGCTCGACCACAGTGCCGGCGTACGGGCACGGCAGCTCGACGAGCGACTTGGCGGTCTCGATCTCGACGATGACCTCGTTGACCTTCACCGTGTCACCGACGGCGACATTCCAGGTGACGATCTCGGCCTCGGTGAGACCCTCCCCGACGTCGGGGAGCTTGAACAACTTCGGGTCAGACATGCAGCAGCTCTTCCGGTGGCAGGGTTCAGTAGGCGAGGGAGCGGTCGACGGCGTCGAGCACGCGGTCGAGGTCGGGGAGGTACTCCTCCTCGATTCGGCTCGGCGGGTACGGCGTGTCGAAGCCGCCCACGCGCAGCACCGGCGACTCGAGCGAGTAGAACGACTCCTCGGTGATCCGGGCGGCGATCTCGGAGCCGAGGCCGAGTGTCAGGGGTGCCTCGTGCACCACGACGGCGCGACCCGTCTTGCGGACCGAGGCATGCACCGGGACCATGTCGAGCGGCGAGATCGTCCGCAGGTCGATCACCTCGACACTCTTGCCCTCCCCCGCGGCGGCGGTGGCTGCCTCGAGGCACGTCTTCACCATCGGGCCGTAGGCGAGCACAGTGACGTCGGTGCCCTGGCGCACCACCCGAGAGGTGAAGAGACCCTCGGGTGCGACGGAGTCGTCGAGTTCGGCCTTCTCCCAGTAGCGGCGCTTCGGCTCGAGGAAGACGATGGGGTCGTCGGACTCGATCGCCTGCTGGATCATCCAGTAGGCGTCGACGGGGTTGGAGCACGCGACCACCTTCAGCCCGGCCG
>JACCVZ010000169.1 GCA_013697905.1 Nocardioidaceae bacterium | reverse complement strand
GGCCGCACTCAGCCGCCGTGCGCACGCGGCGCCGATGCCGCTGCCGCCGCCGGTGACGAGTGCCCGCCGTCCGGTCAGATCAGTCTCCGCCATCGTTGAGCCTCCATCGGATCGAGAGGCGCCGACGCATTCCCCACGGGGCACCTTAGCGGCCGCATCAGAGGACATCCGCGAGCATGGCCCCCCGCTGGCGGACCCATCCCACCATGCCCGGCGGGCTCCGCCGTCATTGAGTCCGGGTGCTGGACGCGGATCAGCACGCGTTGCGCAACCCGTGCGCTACTGCAAGAGTGGCCGGGGAAGCTTGTGCACCACTTTCGATGTCCATGAGAGCGCCCCGAGCACGTGGTCGTCCGCGCAAACGACGGCGGCCGGTGAGCTCGAACAGCGATCACTGAGGAGACTCGGCCAATGGCAGACGTCGCAGTAACCGGGCCGATCCGCGAACGCTTCGACGAGGTGCTAACCGACGACGCCTTGCAGTTCCTCGCCCACCTGCACCGCAACTTCGACGCGCGACGTCGCGAGCTGCTCGACCTCCGCAAGCAGCGCTACCATGAGCTTGCCGGCGGCGGCACCCTGGATTTCCTGCCAGAGACGAAGCACATCCGCGAGGACGACTCCTGGCGGGTCGCGGACCCCGCTCCGGGGCTGGTCGACCGGCGAGCAGAGATCACCGGACCGACCGATGCGAAGATGACCATCAACGCGCTCAACTCCGGCGCGAAGGTGTGGCTCGCCGACCACGAGGACGCCAACACCCCACTGTGGGAGAACATGGTCCAGGGCCAGCTCAACCTGCGCGACGCGATCGAGCGCAAGCTCGACTTCACCTCGCCGCAAGGCAAGAGCTACTCGCTCGCGGACGACCTCGCGACGATCGTCGTACGACCGCGCGGCTGGCACCTGCCCGAGAAGCATGTGCTCGTCGACGACGAACGGATGTCGGGGAGCCTGTTCGACTTCGGCCTCTACTTCTTCCACTGCGCCCGGCTGCAGATGAACCGCGGCGCCGGCCCGTACTTCTATCTGCCCAAAATGGAGAGTCATCTCGAGGCGCGACTGTGGAATGAGGTCTTCGTCGAAGCCCAGGACCGACTCGGCATCCCGCAGGGCACCATCCGAGCGACGGTGCTGATCGAGACCTACCCGGCGGCGTTCGAGATGGAGGAGATCCTCTACGAGCTCCGCGAGCACTCCTCCGGTCTGAACGCCGGTCGGTGGGACTACATGTTCAGCGCCATCAAGAGCTTCCGCACCCGCGGCAAGGACTTCCTGTTGCCGGACAGAAACTCCGTGACCATGACGGTGCCCTTTATGCGCGCCTATACCGAGCTCCTCGTGCGCACCTGCCACAAGCGCGGTGCACATGCCATCGGCGGGATGGCCGCGTTCATCCCCAGCAAGGACGAGGAAGTCAACGAGCGGGCCTTCGCCAAGGTGCGCGACGACAAGACCCGCGAAGCCGGGGACGGATTCGACGGGTCCTGGGTGGCCCACCCCGGCATGGTCGACGTCTGCACCGAGGTGTTCGACTCGGTGCTGGGTGACCGGCCGAACCAGATCGACCGACTGCGTGAGGACGTCGACGTAACCGCTGCGGAGCTGCTGGACGTCGCGTCGACGCCTGGCGAGGTGACCGAGAATGGGCTGCGCAGCAACATCACGGTCGGGATCCAGTACCTCGAAACCTGGCTGCGGGGCTCGGGAGCAGTCGGCATCAACAACCTCATGGAGGACGCCGCCACCGCCGAGATCTCGCGGTCCCAAGTGTGGCAGTGGCTGCACAATTCCGTTGAGCTCTCAGACGGCCAGACCGTCACCTCCGACCTGGTGGAGCGGCTGATCGACGAGGAGATCGGCAAGATCGAGCAGTCCGCCGGAGCCGACGCCTTCGCTGGGGGCCACTGGGACGATGCCCGTTCCCTTTTCACCGAGATGGCACTGGCCGACGACTTCGCCGACTTCTTGACGCTCCCGGCGTACGAGCAGATGCCGTGACCACGGCGGAGGCACCCAGTGGCCTGGTCAACCTCGC
>JACCVZ010000149.1 GCA_013697905.1 Nocardioidaceae bacterium | reverse complement strand
TGCCGCCACCGTCGACCCTGGCGGACGGTCTCCCGCCGTACCTCGATGCGTTCGTGGCCAGGGCCACGTCGCGACAGCGTGACCTTCGACCGGCCGACGCACATGTGATGCTCCAGCAGCTCAAGCGGGTGCGCCACGCCCTCGACCGCGGAGTGGAAGACGACGAGGAACTGACGAACGACCTGACACCGACGGTGGCTGCGGGGACGCCCGCGGCTAACGGATGGGCTTACGACGACGTGTTCGACCTGATGGCCGACGACGAGACGGTGCGATCGCACGAGCAACGCCGCCCGCAGCCAGCTCGCGACGAGGTGTTCGACGTCGCGACGTACGACGACTTCGCGCACGTCGACAACGCTCGCTTCGTCGTCGCCGCCGGCGTGACAGTCGGGCCCGACTTTGTTCCTGCACACGACGACACCACGAGGGTGGTCCCCACCTCTGCTGCTCCTGGCCGTCCGATGGTGCTGCCGCGCACGCGCAAGAGGGGCGGTTGGATCGCGTTCTTCCTCGTTCTGCTGCTGGCGGCGGGGGCTGCCACGGCCGGCTGGTACTTCGGCGTCGCGCGCTATCGCGACACCCCCGACGTCGTCTCGGTGAGCCAGGACAAGGCGGCCGTGACCCTGGCTGACGCCGGCCTCGACCTGGAGATCCGCGACTCGGCGTACTCCGAGAGGGTTCCTGAGGGCCACGTCATCTCGACCGACCCCGGCCCCGGCAGCCGAGTGCTCGACGGCGGCACCGTGACTGCTGTCGTGTCCAAGGGGCCCGAGCGCCACGACGTGCCCGACATCGCCACGTTGACCGAATCGGAGGCGACGGCGGAGATCAAAGACAGCTCACTGACAGCGGCGACGCCGAAGCGGATCTGGAGCGAGAAGTTCGCCGCGGGCCAGGTCATCAGCTTCAGCCCGAAGGCGGGGACATCGCTGCGGCCTGACGCCACCGTCACGCTGGTGGTCAGCCGGGGGCCGAGACCGATCGAGGTCACCGACCACACCGGCGATCAGGCCGACACGGCCCAAGCCGAGCTGCAGCAGACCGGCTTCGAGGTGGCGCTCCAGGAGGTCTACAACGACGAGGTCGCCGACGGCGTCGTCATCCGGCAGCGCCCCAACAGCGGCACCGGGCACAGAGGGGACAAGATCCGACTCGTCGTGAGCCGGGGGCCCCATCTGGTCGAAATCCCCGACGTCATGAGCGCGGGAGTCGAATACGCCAAGCAGGTCCTCGTCGACGCGGGCTTTGACGTCGAGGTCACGGAGTATCAGCCGTATTTCGGTCTCGGTTACGTCGTCGCGCAGAACCCCGACGCCGGCACGATGGCGCCGTATGGTTCCACTCTCGAGATCGTGGTCATCTGACGCGCTCGTCGAGACGTCTCGCGTGCAGCGTCTGCGAACCGGACCCTGCCTGATGTCACCATCCTGGGGAGCGGTAGACCAGCTTCCTGGCTGTCCATGCGGCACCGTCGACGACTCTCAGCAGAAGCCAGACCATGGCTCCACTCCTGTCCTAGTCCGGGTGCGACCTCCCCGCACCCGGTTACGCGTCAGTTCACCGCGACGAGATGTTCGCCAGGTGCACGGTCTGCGTCGCCAGGGGTCAGCTCCGGTGAACATCGCGTGCCGAACGCCAGGCAGCATCGGCAGCCCGGGCGGTCGCACCGGCGGCGCTTCTCATTGCCTGAGCGTGCGTCTCTAGAGTGAGCCGGTGGTCAGCAGACAAACCGGTGCGCTCCCGACGCTGGCGTTGCTGGGCGTCACCGCTGCCTGGGGCTCGACGTTCTTCCTCATCAAGGATCTGCTGGTCGAGGTGTCGGTGCTCGACTTCCTCTCGATCCGCTTCGCCCTCGCGGCCGCTGCGCTCCTCGCCCTCGCCCCCACCTCAGTGCTGAAGCTGTCGCGCGCAGAGCTGCGACATGGTGTCGTGCTTGGGCTCGTGTACGGCGTCGCGCAGGTGCTTCAGACGCTTGGTCTGGAACGCACGCCGGCGAGCGTGTCGGGGTTCGTCACCGGCATGTACGTCGTCGCCACCCCAATCTTCGCCGC
>JACCVZ010000359.1 GCA_013697905.1 Nocardioidaceae bacterium | reverse complement strand
TGGTCGCGGGACTCAACATCGTGGTGGCGGGCGGCACCCAGGCCGGAAAGACCACGATGCTCAATACGCTCGGGTCGGCGGTGCCAGGACGGGAGCGGATCGTTTCGGCTGAGGAGGTGTACGAGCTTCGGTTCGACCACCCCGACTGGGTGGCGATGCAGACTCGGCAGTCCGGGCTCGAGGGCACCGGCGAGATCAAGCTGCGGCATCTGGTCAAGGAGGCACTTCGGATGCGGCCGTCGCGGATCGTCGTCGGCGAGGTGCGGGCCGAGGAGTGCCTGGACCTGCTGCTGGCGCTGAACAGCGGCCTCCCTGGCATGGCGACGGTGCACGCCAACTCTGCCCGGGAAGCGCTGGTCAAACTATGCACGCTTCCGTTGTTGGCGGGTGAGAACATTTCCGCACGGTTCGTCGTACCGACCGTAGCGGCCAGCGTCGACATCGTGGTCCATCTCGCCGTCGAGGCCGACGGGCGTCGCCGCGTGCGGGAGATCGTGGCGGTACCGGGCCGGGTCGAGGCCGACGTGATCGAGACCGAGCCGATCTTCGACTCGACGGCCGGTCGGCTGGTCCGGGCGCAGGGGATGCCGACGCGCCCGGAACGTTTCGCGGTGGCTGGCATCGACGTGCACCACATCCTCAGCGCGGACGAGAGTCGCGTCACCGAGGCAGGCGTCTGACATGGGCGCCCTGCTCGGGCTCGTCGCGGGCCTTGGGCTGCTCCTCATCTTCGTCGCCTCCACCGACGCAGGTGAGCGACCCCGCCGGACGCCGGTCGTCGGGCCGCGAATCGGCAGGCTGCTGCGGTCTGCCGGTATCGCGACCGTCACGCCGGCCGGCTTGGTGTCGCTGTGCGTTATTGCGGGCGTGCTGACCTTGGTCGTGGTGCTCCTTGTCTCGCGGACGCCGCCGGTGGCCACGGCGTTCGGACTGATGGCGGCGTATGGCCCGGTAGCGCTGATCCGGGGACGGGCGCGGCGACGGCGACGGGAGCTGGCGGAGGTGTGGCCGGAGGCCGTCGACAACCTCGCGTCGGCCGTACGGGCGGGATTGTCGCTACCTGAGGCGCTGAGCCAACTGGGAGAGCGCGGACCCACGGCCCTGCGACCTGCGTTCGTCGCCTTCGGCCGCGATTACCTCGCCAGCGGCCGGTTCGGAGACAGCCTCGACCGGCTCAAGGGGGCACTCTCCGACCCGGTGGGTGACCGGGTCATCGAGGCGCTGCGGATCGCCCGCGAAGTTGGCGGCGGCGACCTCGGGCGGATGCTGCGAACGCTGTCGCGGTTCCTCCGAGATGACGCGCGCACCCGTTCCGAGTTGGAGTCCCGGCAGGCGTGGGTGGTCAACGGCGCTCGCCTCGCGGCCGCTTCGCCGTGGGCCGTGCTGCTAGCGCTGTCCAGCCAACCGGAGGTGATCGGGCGCTATCGCTCACCAGCCGGCGTCATCGTGCTGGCGCTCGGCGCAGCGGCGTGCTTCGTGGCCTACCGGTTGATGGTCCGGCTCGGCAGGCTCCCGGACGAGCAGCGAGTGCTGGCCTGATGACCGGCCTGCTCGGCGGAGTGCTCGGGGCGGTGCTCGGCACCGGCCTCGTGATGGTCGTCGGTCGGCTCGCGGTGGCCAGGCGCCCTTCACTCGTCAGCCGGGTGGCGCCGTACATCCGTGACGTGCCGACTGCAGTCCCCGCGTGGACACCCGTCACCCCCTCGGACCGGCCCTCGTCGGCGCTCGTCGCGCTCGTCCGTCCAGCCCTCGAGGGAGCCGCCGAGCGGCTCGAACGGTTGCTCGGTGGTCGTGAGTCGATTCTGCGGAGGCTGAGCCGAGCCGGCTCGCCGATGACGGTGGAGGCGTTCCGCTTCTCGCAGGTTGTCTGGGGTTTGGCCGGCTTCAGCGCGGCGATGTGCGTCGGACTGTTGGGGCCGGCGAGACAGCCCGGCAGCGCGGTCACCTGGCTGGTGGTCTGCGGCGGCAGCGCCATCGCCGCCATCCTGGCCCGGGACAGCGCGTTGACCCGCAGCGTACGACGACGTGAGCAACAGATGCTTGCAGAGTTCCCTGTCGTCGCTGACCTGTTGGCGCTCGCGGTCGCCGCTGGCGAGGGTCCGGGGGCTGCGCTGGATCGTGTGGTGACGAGCTGTCGCGGTGCGCTACCGGACGAGCTCGGCGTGGTGCTGGCGCAGTCGCGCACCGGCGTACCCCTCGCCACGGCGCTTGACGAGTGTGCGCGACGCAGCGGGTTGGCCGCGGTGTCGCGCTTCGCCGAGGGCTTCGCGGTCGCAATCGAGCGCGGGACCCCGCTCGTCGACGTGCTCAACGCTCAGGCAGGCGACGTGCGCGAGGCAGGCAAGCGCTCCCTGATCGAGGCCGGCGCACGCAAGGAGATCGCCATGATGGTTCCGGTCGTCTTCTTGATCATGCCGGTCACACTGCTCTTCGCGTTCTTTCCAGGAGTCATCGGACTGAAGCTGCTGGCTCCCTAGCGGCTGTCAAAGGAGGAAGAGATGAAAGAGATGTCGATCATGAGACGGCTGCGTCAGATCACGCGAGGGCGCGACGAGCGGGGCGACGTGCCAGGGTGGGTGATGATCACGGTGATGACGATCGTGATCGCCTCGGCCATCTTGGCGATCTTCCAGCAGCAGGTCACGTCGTTCCTGCAGGACACCCTCGACACCTATATGTAGACGTGTCGGATAGAGGGTCGCGTCCCCCTTGGTCGCGCTGGCGACGCAATCAGCGCGGGTCCGCGATCGCGGACTTCGCCCTGGTGTCGGTTGTGCTGGTGCCGCTGTTCTTCGGCGTGCTCCAGCTCGCGTTGATCTGGCACGTCAAGACGACGTTGACGTCGGCGGCCTCAGAGGGGGCACGGTACGGCGCCAGCTACAACCGCAGCGCGACCGACGGCGGGCGTCGGACCAGCGCGGTCATCGACGACGTCTTCGGTGGCGACTTCGCCGACCAGGTGGCGGCGTCCGAGACGACGATCGCGGGCGCGCCGGCGGTCGAGGTGTCGGTGCGTGCGGAGGTACCGGTGCTGGCGTTCTGGGGTCCGACGATCTCCGTCGAAGCCCAAGGCCATGCGGTGAAGGAGCAGATCCCGTGAGGGCGGGCTGGCTGGCGGCGAGGATCGGTCGGCGTACCGCCGCCGGGTCCGCCCTGGTCGAGGTGACCTGGCTCGGCCTCTTGCTGCTGATACCGCTGGTGTATGTCGTCATCACCCTCGTCACGGTGCAGCGGTCGGCGTTCGGCGCCACCGAAGCCACCCGCTCGGCCGGTCGGGCCTATATCCTGGCGCCCGATGTCGCGACCGCTGAGCAGCGGGCCTACGAGGCTGCGGCGCTGGCGATGCGGGACCAAGGGGTGCAGCTCGAGCCCGGCGACCTAGGGATCGCTTGCCACCCGACACCGCAGTCGTGCCTGCAGCCCGGCTCCTCGGTCGAGGTGCGGGTCGCCTTGCAGGTGAGGCTGCCTCTTACGCCAGGTATGTTCGGCGAGTCTGCGGCCAGCGTCGCCGTCGAGGCGACACACGTCGAGCCGTACGGCGTCTATCGCGAGGCAGGTAGATGAGACGTCACGCCGGCACGTTGATGTCCAAGCCGGCAGCCGCGCCCACACTCAGTCCAGGTGGTCGCGGCGAAAAGGGCCAGGTCACCGCGATGTTGGTGCTGTTCGCCATCTGCGTGCTCCTTGCGGTCATCGCTGTCACCGACATCTCGGCAAGCTATCTGCGCCGCCAGGCCACGACGTCGCTCGCAGACGGGGCCGCGCTGGCTGCGACCGAGGCAGCCGCCGCCGGGAGCATCTACGCCTCACCCGCGGTCGGCTACGTCGCGATCGACGAGGCGGCGGCCGCGGCGGCCGTGGACACCTACCTGCACGGGACGGGTGCGTACACCGACTATCCGGGTCTGCGCGCCGCGGTCGAGGTGGAAGGGTTCACGGTGCGGGTGGCGCTGACCATGCCGTACGAGCTGCCGGTGATGGTCCCGGGCGTCCGTGACACGACCACCATCCATGCCACCGGCTCAGCCGTCCTTCCGATCGACTGACCACCAGTCTCGGCCGGGAGCGGTCCGCGGTCCTGCGGCCGCGTCGCGACGTCAGCCGACTGTGACCGAAATCCGACCTCGCGTAACTAGGGTCAGGCAGACACATGCCGCCGCCGAGGATGGCGGGGGACCCGAACCGCGAGGGCTGATCCAACGAGGGCAAACGAGCCCGCTGTTGCCTCGGCAATGGCGCTGATGTTCTTCTCGAAGAACCATATTGGCTCATACATTGCTGGGATCGGTCCAAAGGATCCGACGTCCACGTAGCGGTAGAGCACGACGGCGGCGAACCCACCGAGCGCAACCGCGGCCGCCAACACATATGCCGGTCGAGACCCGCGAAGCAAGAGATAGAGACCAGCCAGGATCGCCGACACGGACTCGATCCGGAACAGGTTTCCTCCCCCGATCCCGTCGGGGGATGCCAGCTGGTAGTTAGGGGCGAGCCGGAGGTGAACAACTGCCTGGATCCCCAAGCCGACGAGCACGAACAGTCGGACGACCAGCTCCATCACCCTGAG
>JACCVZ010000110.1 GCA_013697905.1 Nocardioidaceae bacterium | reverse complement strand
GTGGACGCCGCCACGACTCTGATCCTGGCGATGCGCCGACCGTCGAGCTCGGTGACGGTGAGGGTGTGCCCGTCGAAGCCGGCCGACTCCCCCACGTCGGGCACATGCCCGAGCTGCTGCACGATGTAACCCGCGACGGTCTCATAGGGCCCGTCGGGCAGCAGCAGACCCGTCTCGTCCTCGAAGTCGTCAAGGTTGAGCAGGCCGTCGACCTCGAGGTCCCCGGTCAGCGACCGGGTCGTCTCAGGTTCGTCGACGTCGTACTCGTCCTTGATGTCGCCGATCAGCTCCTCGACAAGGTCCTCGAGGGTGATGATGCCAGCAGTACCGCCGTACTCATCGACGACGATCGCGACGTGGGCGCCCTCGCGCCGCATGTCGGTGAGCGCCGACAAGATCTGCCGGGTCGCGGGCAGCATCAGCACGTCGCGGGCGATCTCCTTCACCCGAACCGAGCGGCTGGACAGGTCGGGGTTGAGCAGGTCCCGCACGTGCACGAAGCCGACGACGTCGTCTGACGAATCCCGAATGACCGGGTAGCGCGAGTGCGGGTGCTCGAGCGCAAAGCGCGCAGCCTTGTACGCCGGGGTGGACACGTCGATGAAGGCAACCTCGGTTCGCGGGACCATCACCTCTCGGATCTGTCGATCGCCGGCCTCGAAGACGTCCTCGACGATCTGCCGCTCCTCCTCCCCGAGCGTCTCCGAGCCCGACACGAGCTCGCGGATCTCGGCATCGGTGATCCGCTCGCGCTTCATCTTGGGGTCGCCGCCGAGCAGCCGCACCACGAGGTTCGTCGAGATCGAGAGCATCCAGATGATCGGGCGCGCGAGCTTCGCGATCCGGTCGACGGTTGGCGCCACGATCAGCGAGAAGAACTCGGCACGCTGAAGGGCCAGCCGCTTGGGTACGAGCTCGCCGATGACCAGCGAGACGTAGCTGATCACGAGCGTGATCAGCACGAGCGCCGTCGTTTCGGGGCCGGGGACGTTCCAGTCCTCGAGTGTGGGCGAGAGCCGGCCTGCGAGTCTCGCGCCGCCGAACGCCGCCGAGAGGAAGCCGAACAAGGTGACGCCGACCTGGACGGCGGCGAGGAAGCGGTTGGGATCGCTGTTCAGCCTTGCGACCGTGTCCCCGCGCCGGCCAGCGCCCTTGAGCGCCTTGGCCTGGGCGTCGCGAAGCGAGATGAGCGCCATCTCGGCGATCACGAAGAAGCCGCCGAACAAGATGAAGACGAGGACCAACGCGATGTCACGGAACGTGCCGCTCACCATGTCCCCTCCCCGGCAGGGGATACGACGTGGCGACACTGACGACTGCAGGGCTCGTCCATAGGGCATCAAGGGTATCGGGCGGCACCGCGACGAGGCGAAGTCCGGCTGGTCGACAATCCGGTTGAGCCGGCGCCGGTCGAGCGGCAGGGTGGCGTCATGAGGTTCCCCGACGACGTACCCACGCTGGGCAGCCGCGACGTGGTGCTTCGGGCACACCGCCCGGAGGACGCTGACGCGGTGGTCGAGCAATGTGTGGACCCGGTCTCGTTGCGGTGGACGACCGTGCCCCGCCCGTACAGCCGTGCGATGGCTGAGGAGTTCATCGGAAAATCCGTACCGCAGGGATGGGAGAGCGGCAAGGAGTTCGCCTTCGCGCTCGAGTGCACCCATCCGAGCGGTGAGCGGCGCTTCGGCGGCACGCTGTCGCTGCGGGACGAAGGAGCCCGGCGGGCCGAGATCGCCTTCGGTGCCCACCCCGCCATCCGCGGACGCGGCGTGATGACGACGGCCGTTAACCTGTTGCTTGACTGGGGTTTCCACGCCGGCGGTGTGGAGACCGTGCTCTGGCTGGCGAACGAGGGAAACTTTGGCTCCCGCCGGGTGGCGTGGAAGACCGGTTTCACGTTCGGTGGCACCGTACGCCGTTGGCTCGACCACCGCGGAGAGTACCCCGACGGGTGGGTCGGCGCCCTGCACCGCAACGACCCCCGTGAGCCGACCACCGACTGGCTGGTGCCTCCGCACATGGCCGGCCAGCGGGTGGCGCTGCGGCCGATGCGGGACTCCGACGTACCCCGCATCGCGCAGGGTTGCGCCGACCCGCGAACCCAGCACTGGCTGGCGTTCCTCGCGTCGCCGTACGCCGACCAGGACGGCCGGGACTATCTCGGCCGGACTCGGCTGGCCCAGGCGGAAGGTTCACAGCTTCAGTGGGCCGTCGCCGACCCCGACTCCGACGAGATGCTGGGCAACGTCGGCATCCCCCGCATGCACCGCAGCAACGCTGAGATCGGCTACTGGACCCACCCGGACGCCCGCGGCCGCGGCGTGATGACCGAGGCGGTCTCACTCGCGGTGCGGCACGCCTTCGCGGCGCGTGCGGATGGCGGGCTGGGCCTACGCCGCCTGTTCATCAGGGCTGCGCAGGGCAACGACGCGTCGCACCAGATCGCTCGCGCCAACGGCTTCACCGAACAGGGCCGCGAACGGCGGGCCGAGCTGCTCGGCGACGGAACGTATGCCGACATGGTGCTCTTCGACCTGCTCCGCGACGAGTGGAAAGCTGACCGGCGGTGAGGTTTCCTGACGACGTCCCCGTGCTCACCGACGGTCGGGTGACGCTTCGTGCCCACCGGCCGGCTGACCTTGAAGGCATGTACGAGCAGTGCATCGACACCGACACCCAGCGTTGGACGAGCGTCCCCGCCCCCTACTCGCATGAGGATGCCGCCGCGTTTCTCGCGAGCAGAGCCGACGTCTGGCAAAGCGGCGACGCGTGGCCGTTTGCGATCGAGTCGCCAGGAGGCTCGGGGCCGAGTCGATTCAGCGGTTCCGTCGGGATCCGCAACCGCGGCTCCGGACTTGGGGAGATCGGGTTCGGGATGCATCCCGGCGTACGGGGCCAGGGGGTCGCGACCGCTGCCGTGAAGCTGCTCCTCGACTGGTCGTTCGACTTCCAAGGCATGCACACCGTCGGCTGGGAAGCGATCGAGGGCAACGTCGCCTCGCTGCGCGTCGCGTGGAAGACTGGCTTCACGTTCGAGGGGCAGACCCGGGCGAGGATGCCGCAGCGCGGGCGAGTGCTGAACGGTTGGCGGGGCACGCTGACGGCCAGCGACTCGCGTGAGCCGAAGACGCGTTGGCTTGACCCGGTCGCTCTTGCCGATGGTCGAGTGCGGCTTCGGGGGCTCGGCCTCGACGACGAGCAACGATACCTGCAGACCAACGCGGACCAGGAGTCCCTCCGGTGGCTGGGCAACATCGCCTTTCCACGCGACTCGCAGGCTTTCCTCCGCCACCACGCGCGCCGCTGTGTGGGCAGCGCAACCGGCTCGTCGGTCGAGTGGGTCATCGCAGACCCCGACGACGACCGTTACCTCGGCACCGTGAACCTCTTCGGGTTCTACAGCCTCGACTACCAGTCCGCCGAGGTCGGCTATCGCACCCATCCGGACGCCAGAGGCCGGGGCGTGCTCCAGGCCGCGCTGCGGCTGGTCCTCGGACACGCCTTCGCCTCAGCCGACGACGGCGGTCTCGGGCTGACCCGCGTCTCCCTCGGAGCCGGCGACGGAAACGTCGCCTCCCAGCAGGTGGCGCGCTCATGCGGCTTCACCGAGACCGGCCGCGACCGGCAGTGCTACGAGCTCTATGACGGTTCGATCGTCGACCTGGTGCGGTTCGACATCTTGGCGTCGGAGTTCGCGACCCGTCGATGCTGATGGTCAGGTCTCCAGGACGCTCCCGGCGCGGCGTGCGACGGGAGCCTTGTCGCTCCAGGGGAAGTTGATCCACTTGTTTGTGCGGCGCCAGACGTACTCGCATTTCACGAGCGACTGTGGCTTCTCGTAGAGCACAGCGGTGCGAACCTCCGCTACCTTGCCGGCACAGAACTCCTGGACCGATCGCAGCGTGTGACCGGTGTCCGCGACGTCATCCGCGATGAGGATCCGGGCGCTCCCAAGGTCGACGAAATCCGGTGCGGGCGGCAGGATTCGCGGCACCTCGAGCCGTTGGTCGACGCCGGTGTAGAATTCGACGTTCATGGTGTAGGTGTTCTTCACGGCGAGCGCGTAGCCGAGAGCCCCACCGATGAGCAGCCCGCCCCGAGCGATCGACAAGATCATGTCTGGCTCGAAATCGTCCGCGACTCGCTGCGCGATTTCCCTGGTCGCGGCGCCGAACGTCTCCCACGTCAACGTCTCGCGTCCAGCCACGCGGCCACCCTAGAGCCAGCGTGTTGGTGCGAGCCTCGGCTCACCGCACCGATGTTCGAAAATGTTTGACATTGCTAGCTGGGGTGCATGACTCTGGTCACCATGACGG
>JACCVZ010000047.1 GCA_013697905.1 Nocardioidaceae bacterium | reverse complement strand
AAAAAAAGGTAGGTGCGCATGCCTGTCCTTCCCAGCGAAGCCGAGCCCAGACCCGCTCTCAGGTCCGTCCTGATGCTAGTGGCCGGGCGCCTCTGAAGGAGGTGAGTTGGCGATATCGGTGGCGTTGCCACCGGGGGGCATTGGACACCAGCGGCTGCGGCAACGCTGTCATCGTGGCCCGATGGGACGACGCATCGTCTGGGGTCACTCTGAGCCTGTTGGAAAGCCGACTACGGGTGGTGGGAGAATTCGTGGTCGCTGTGCCCCATGGGTTCCAGCTGGAACGTGCAGTGGTCCACGTCGAAATGCCCCTTGAGGCAGTCGTACAGCCGGTCCAGGACCCGTCCTCCGCCCTTGTCCTCGAGGGTGGAGTCGTCGACGACGATGTGCGCCGACAGCACCGGTATGCCGCTGGTGATGGTCCAGGCATGGAGGTCGTGGACATCGCTAACACCTGGCACGGCCAGCATGTGATCTCGTACGTGGGCGAGATTGATGTTCTTGGGCGTGGACTCCAAGAGCACCTCGATGGCTTCCCGCAGCAACCTCCATGTGCGCGGGAGAATCAGCATCCCGATAACGGCCGAGGCAATGGCGTCGGCCCGGGTGAAACCCGTCGCCCAGATGACTACGGCTGCGGCTATGACCGCAGCGGATCCGAGGAGGTCACCCTGCACCTCGAGGTAGGCGCCCCGAAGGTTCAGGGACTCAGATTGTCCTCTCTGCAGCACGAGCAGCGATGCGATGTTGGCGATGAGACCCAGCACGGCGACAGCGAGCATGAGTCCCGAGGAAACGTCTGGCGGGCTGAGGAACCGTTTGACCGCCTCCACAAGGACGTAGGCGGCGACCCCGAACAACGCCAAGGCGTTGACGACGGCCGCGAGAATTTCTGACCGCTGGTATCCAAACGTTCGCTCCGGTGTTGCCGGCCTCGACGCGAACGCCGTCGCCAGCAGGGCCAAGCCCACTGCAGCGGCGTCGGTGAGCATGTGACCGGCGTCGGCCAGTAGGGCAAGAGACCCGGCTACCAGCCCGCCGATGACCTCCGCGACCATGACCGTGAGGGTGATCGACAAGACGGCAACGAGACGCTTGCGATGCTGACCGGTTGCCGTTTGGTGGGAGTGGCCGCTGCCCATCAGCGGCTCCTTCGCGAACTCGAGTCGGCTGCCTGCTCACAGCACGAGCCGGTGCAGGCGTCGCTCAGCTCCGCGATGCCGACGGCTCCCGCGGCTGGGATCTGCGTTGGAGCGCACGTGCACGTCTCTCCTCGCCACGCCTCCACTCCCTCCCTGACGGCGACGCCGGCGATGACGAGACCAACCACGGGATCTGCCCAACTCCAGCCGAGCGTGGCGTTGAGCAGCAGGCCGATGAGCAGCACCGCCGACAGGTACGTGCACAGGAGCGTCTGCTTGGAATCGGCGACGACGCTGCTGGAGCCAAGAGCCCGACCCGTCCGCCGCTGCGCCCACGACAAGGTGGGCATGACCACGAGCGAGGCCGACGCCAAGACGATGCCGACCGTCGAGGGGTTCGGTTCGGCGTTGCCCACAAGGCTGCGCACAGACTCGAACGTGACATATAAGGCGAGCCCGAAGAACGAGACCCCGATCAGCTTGAGCGCTCGCAACTCACGACTCTCAGGCAGGGGGTGTCGGAACTGCCAGAGGATGACGAGCCCGCTCGAGACCTCGACCATCGAGTCGAGACCGAAGCCCACTAAGGCGATCGAACCAGCCACCGCACCGGCGGTGATAGCGATGAGGGCTTCGATCAGGTTGTAGGCGACGCTGGCGCCGGCGAGCAGCTGCGCGCGCCGGCCGAGCTTCCTTCGCCGTTCTCGATCGGCGGCGTGCAGGTTCAGGCTCACGAGATGTCCTGCGACGGGCCGTGCCGTGCGCACAGCACCACCGCGTCACCGGTAGCAGCCAGCAACCGCTCCGCGGCACCGAGAAGCTGCAGGAGCTCGGGGTGAGTGAGCGAGAACATCGAGGCTCGACCCTCGGGACGGGACCGGACCAGGCCACAGTCGCGGAGGCAGGCTAGATGAGCAGACACGGTCGACTGCGCCAGCCCCAAGTGTTCGGTCAGATCCCGGACCTTGTGCTCGCCCAGAGCCAGATGCCTCAAGATGGCAAGCCGGTTCGCGTCACCGAGGCTGCGGAACATGCAAGCAGCCGCCCGCATGGCCTCCAACTCGTCCACCGGCGGGACGTCTGTGGGTGCTTGTGACGCTGAACGTATCGCCATACGGCGATATTAGCGTCTTTCTGAGTGCGTGCGTCAATCAACGAGCATCTTCAGAACTGGGACGGTCAGGTGAGCAGGTTTGCCAGCAGGTTTTTGATGCGGCGCAAGATGTCATCGCGGATGGGTCGGACGGCTTCGATCCCCTGTCCGGCCGGGTCGTCCAGGTCCCAATCCTCGTACCGTTTGCCGGGATAGATGGGGCAGCTGTCGCCGCAGCCCATGGTGATGACGACGTCCGACTCTTGGACGGCCTCGGTCGTGAGGACCTTAG
>JACCVZ010000043.1 GCA_013697905.1 Nocardioidaceae bacterium | reverse complement strand
GCCGGGAGGTCCTCAGCCGCGCCTCAACGGTGGCCTCCACCCGCCTTGCCGCTTCGAGCCACCGGACGTAGACCGGTAACTCCAGGGGCCAGGCTGGAAGTGAGGCGGGGCAGGGCAAGTCCCTCGCGGTTCGTTTCTATGTACATCCCGATCACCTAGTGTCGATGCCCGCGCCGTTCAAAGCACCCCGCCAGTGGTGATCCGGGAGCGTGACGCGGAGTGCCTGGTCAAGCCATCGGCGTGCAGGCAGGCTGAGATGCGGTAAGGCCGCAGCAAAGTCCATCTCGTCCTTCTCGAGCTGGTCAAGAGCTTTCGCCTTGTAGAACAGTTGCACTTCGGGCGACAGGTAGGGCCACCCATCGGACGTGTGCCGACCCAAGTCACGGATGGGCATTGCGATGGTCGACTTCCGCCGCGAATACCAATGTTCGCCGTCTGACTCATCGAGCATGACTTGTAGTCGCCACGGGCCCGACGGATCCTCTCGACACCAGATGTCGTGGACGCTGTGAGGCAGCGTCTCTCTGGCTCTCCAAGAACGAAGGTGGCCCGGCGGATCGGCGGCTCGGATGTCCCAGCCTGACAGGACGTCATGCACCAGCTGCTGATCCCGTCTGAGAATCATCACATCGATATCGGCGTGTTGACGCAATGAGCGGCCCACGAACAGCTCAATCGCATAGCCACCGGCGATCCACCACGACGGTCGGACGGGTGATGCCCAGAAGAGGTCGACTACTTGCTGCGGAGTAAGTGGGTCCCAGCGTCCGAGATCGCTCACGCCGCCAGTATCGCGGGCGCACAGTCGTTTCTTAGCCACCGTGCGCCAGTGTCGAACAAAAGGAGCGTTGACCGTCAACGCGCGTTTGTGACGGGTCAACGAAGGCAGGAAGGTCAGATGATGACGCTGGTGAGGGGCAGCGAGGAGTCAGCCGGGATGTCCAGTCCGGACGGCTCGCGTCCGCGGCGTACGACCTCCGCTCCGAGTGCGGCGACCATCGCGCCGTTGTCGGTGCACAGCGCCGGCCTCGGAACCCGGACCGCGATGCCGTGCCGGCCGGCCCGCTCCTCGGCGAGCGATCGCAGTCTCGAGTTCGCTGCTACACCGCCTCCGATCACCAGGTGGTCTACCCCGTTCGCGGTGCAGGCATCGACCGCCTTGCGGGTCAGCACGTCACAGACCGCCTCCTGAAACGAGGCAGCCACGTCGGCGACCGGCACCGGCTGACCGCTGAGCTCACGGGCCTCGACCCATCGCGCGACGGCGGTCTTGAGGCCGCTGAACGAGAAGTCGAACCGGTGCCGGGCGATGTCCTTGCTCGACGTGAGACCGCGCGGGAAGTCGATGGTGACGTGGCCCTCGCTCGACCGCCGGTCGATGTAGGGACCACCGGGGAAGGGCAGACCGAGGAGCCGGGCGACCTTGTCGAACGCCTCACCAGCAGCGTCGTCGAGCGTGGCACCGAGCGGCTCGACACCGATCGTCACGTCATCGACGAGGAGCAGGCTGGAGTGCCCGCCGCTGACCAGCATCGCCACGCAACGCTGCGGAAGCAGACCATGCTCGAGCTGGTCGACGGCCACGTGGGCCGACAGGTGGTTGACGCCGTACAACGGCTTGTCGAGCGCGAGGGCGAGGGCCTTGGCTGCCGCTACCCCGACGAGCAGGGCGCCCGCGAGCCCCGGTCCGGCGGTGACCGCGACGACATCGACGTCGGTCAGCGCGACGCCGGCCCCCCGACAAGCACGCTCTATCGTGGGCACCATCGCCTCGAGGTGAGCGCGGCTGGCGACCTCGGGTACGACGCCGCCGAACCGCGCATGCTCGTCGACACTGGACGCAACCGCGTCGGCCAGCAACACCTGACCGCGCACCAGTCCCACGCCGGTCTCGTCGCACGACGTCTCGATCCCCAGCACCAGCGGCCCGTCAGTCATGGCCGAGCCGCCGTTGCATCACGACCGCGTCCCCAACGCCGTTGTAGTAGCGCGGTCGACGGTCGATCGTCTCGAACCCGTGGGCGGCGTACAGCCCGATCGCGCTGATGTTGGCCGCCGCCACCTCCAGCAGCATTCGCTCGCACCCGCGCTGCTGTGCTTCGACGACGAGAGCGGTCAGCAGCTGCGACCCGACCCCGCGGCGGCGCCGGGAGGCTCCTACGACGAGCCGGTTGACGTCGGCCGTGTCTGCGACATACCTGCCGACGGCGTAACCGTGGACCACCGAGACGTCGACGTCGTGGTCGGCAACGACGATCTCTCGAGTACTGCCCAGCTCCAGGAACTCGGCCGCGATTGCCTGCCTGGACCAGGCACCGGTTCCGAAGGCGGCGTGTTCGAGATCGAGCAGGGCGTCGAGGTCGGCGAGGCGGGCCCGGCGTACGCCGATCACAGCACCCGCTTGCGAGCGCTGGCCTCGACCGCGTCCGGGCGGCGCAGGTACAACGGCTCGGGCGACAGTGGGCTCAGCTCCGCGCCGACGACCAGCCGCGCGAGGTGAGCCGCGTCGGGATGCTCGGGATCGATGGCGTGGGGGAACGCCTCGGGGTACAAAGATGCGCCGCGCCCCGCGACCGGGCAGCGGGTCGCGACCATGTCGGGCTTGGCGACATGCGGACCGTCGGTCCGGCGGCTCTCGCGGTCGTACGTCGCCCAGTAGACCTCCTTGCGACGGGCGTCGGTGGCCACCAGGAAAGGCTCCTCCGACATCACCGCGGCTGCGACCACGTCGAGCGTGCACACACCCACGACGGGGATTGCGAGCACAGCACCCATGATGCGTGCGGTCATGACCCCGACACGGAGTCCGGTGAAGGGGCCCGGCCCCACGCCGACGGCGATGCGGGTGAGATCCCTCGGCGTCACCCCGGCGTCCGCCAGCACCTGCTCGATGCCTGGTGCCAGCAGCTCACCGTGCCGCATTGCGCCGACCATCGTCGACTCCGCAACGACCGCGGTGCCGTCGTGCAGGGCAACCGTGACCGCGGGGGTGGCGGTGTCGAAGGCGAGCAGCATGGCGCACACAGCCTAATGCGCACATCCGGCGTCGACCTTTCGAAACTGGTCGAGCCAGAGGTCGAGCAGATTCAGACAGGTCGGGACCGGCCTGCTGCTACGCCAAGGAGCCTGGAGCGCACGCGGGTGCCGTACCAACGGGCGCCGACCGGTGTGACCGTGACCGTGCGCCCGACGTCGCCGGCTCCGGCGTCACCGCGGGGGCGGGAGACGTGAACGCGCAACCGTTCCTCGGCCAGCGCCTCGGCGAGGCCCTCCCCCCACTCGACGACGGTGACCGCATCGTCGACGAACGCATCCAGGTCGAGGTCGTCGAGCTCGGCCCCGTCGCCGAGCCGGTAGGCATCGACGTGCACAAGGGCGGGACCGTCGGACAGCGACGGGTGCACCCGCGAGATGACGAACGTCGGCGAGGTGACGTCGCCGCGCACGCCGAGGCCGGCCCCGAGCCCCTGTGCCAGTGTCGTCTTGCCGGCGCCTAGATCGCCGGTGAGGATCACCACGTCGCCCGCCTGAACCAGACCTGCCACCGCCGCACCGAATTTCCGGGTGGCTTCCGCGTCGGGGGAGAAGACCTCCACACTGAGGGCCTTGCCCAGTCGCAGGCTGGCATCGGCGCGGGAGAGCTCGGCGTACCCGCGCCGTTGCCAGAACGTGACGGTCATGGGCAGCTCGGCCCGCGCAGCGAGCCGTACGTCGTCGAGAGCGCGCGTCGCCGCCACCTCCTCGGCGACCCCGACCAAGGCGGACGCGACGCCTCGGGACTGGAGGCGGGGTACGACACTGACGCGGCGGAGCACGAGCGCGGATTGGGCGACGCCGAACAGCATCGCGCCCGCAGGCTCTCCGTCGACTCGGCACAGCAGACCGCCGTAACGCTCGAGTGTCTGGGCGACCGACTCTGTCGTTTCTTCGAGCGCTGTTGTCGGCGGGTCGACCCGATGCCGCGCTCCGAACGCCGCATGGATGACATCACGCACGACCTCTGCGTCGGCTGCGCCCACCTCGTCCACGCGCAGGTCACTCATGGCCTCGCCTCGTGGTCCGCCGCCTGCTCGACCCGCTCGATGAGCCGGCGCAACCCCTGGGTCACCTCGTCGTGCCGCTCGAGCATGATCATGTGTCCGGCGTCGGGGAGCTCGACCAGTTCTGCCGACGGCATCTGCTCAGCGATCCTGCGGCTGTGCGAGATCGGAGTGATCGCGTCGCGGCCGCCGGCGATCACCACGGTCGGTGCCCGGTCCATCGCCTCGAGAGCTTTGGGCTTGTCGTGGTTGTCGAAGCCGGGGAAAAAGTCGGCGACCACGTCGATCGGGGTCGACGCGAGCATCTCGTCGGTGAAGTCGACGTACTCCTGCGGCACAGTGGAGCCGAACGCCAACTTCCGGGTCATCACGAAGCCGATGTCGGAACCGACCCGCCGGCCCCCCTCGACCAGGCGCGGCGCTCGCGCCATCGTGGCGACCAGCGCCGGCGACACAAGGTGCACCAGCCTGCCCGGCATGCCGGGCAGGCCCAGGGTGGAGGCCTTGAGACCGCCTGACGACGTCGAGATGAGACCCACCGCCACGACACGCGAGCCAAACCACTCCGGGTGCTGCTCGGCGAGAGCCATCATCGTCATCCCGCCCATCGAGTGGCCGATCAGGATGACTGGTCCGTCGTCGGTGAGCGTATCGAGGACGACCCCGAGGTCCGCGCCCAGCTGTTCGATCGTGCACCGGTCCTTGCGCGAGCGAGCCGACCGACCGTGGGACCGCTGGTCGTAGAAGACCATCCGGTGTTGGCCGCGCAGCGCACGTCGCTGGAAGTGCCAACAGTCGAGGTTGAGCGCGTAACCGTGGACGAAGACGAGTGTCGGACGGCCAGTGGCACCATCGTCGGCGTCGTCGACCTCCGCGTGGAGCCACAATCCGTCGTCGGCTACGACGGTGCGCGCACGCCCACGGATCGAGCCGAACGGCTCGAC
>JACCVZ010000040.1 GCA_013697905.1 Nocardioidaceae bacterium | reverse complement strand
TCGGCGGCAACATGGACTTCAAGAACATGCTGGAGCGCGACCGGCTGGAGTCCAAGAAGGTCTCCAAGACGCAAGCGGTGACCTCGAACATCTCCCACGATCTCGGCGCCAAGAACGTGCACATCGGGCCCTCCGACTATGTGCAGTGGCTCGACGACCGCAAGTGGGCCTACGTTCGACTCGAGGGCCGCGCGTTCGGCAATGTGCCGCTCAACATGGAGTACAAGCTCGAGGTGTGGGACTCCCCCAACTCGGCCGGCATCATCATCGACGCGATCCGGGCGGCGAAGATCGCCAAGGACCGGGGCATCGGCGGTGCGCTGCTGGCCGCGTCGTCGTACCTGATGAAGTCCCCGCCCGTGCAGCGGCCCGACAACGAGGGGCGCGAGTCGGTCGAGGCGTTCATCCGCGGCGACGTCGACCGCTAGGGCACCCGCTCTGCCTGCTCGATCGGCGTTTGCCATGTTGACATGCCAGGCGCACGTATGAGGACAGGAGCGGGACCCACCCGTCGTAGCAGGCCGGTGTGAGGATGGAGCAATGGCCGCCCGCGATTTCAGCCACCTCGACCACCTCGAATGCCCGCGTTGTGGCACGACATACGACGCCCACGTGCTGCAGCGGCTCTGCCCAGCCGACGGCTCACCCCTGCTGGCGCGCTACGACCTCCGTGCCGTCGCCGTTCGCCCCGACCACATCGGGCAACGGGCTCCCGACCTGTGGCGCTACCACGAGCTGCTCCCCGTCTCCGACGCCGACCACGTGGTGAGCCTCGGCGAGGGGATGACCCCGCTGCTTCGGGCGCCGCGGCTCGCCGAGGAGCTGGGGCTGCGCCGCCTCTTCGTCAAGGACGACGGGTTGCTACCGACCGGCTCGTTCAAGGCCCGGGGGGCGGCAGTAGGCGTCTCGCGTGCCCGCGAGCTCGGCGTCACCCGGATGGCGATGCCCACGAACGGCAACGCGGGCGCTGCCTGGTCGACGTACGCCACCCGTGCTGGGCTGCGAGTGACGGTTGCGATGCCCGTCGACGCACCGTGGATCACCCGCGCCGAGACCGTGGTGACAGGCGGTGACCTGCGGCTGGTGGACGGGCTGATCTCCGACGCAGGGCGGCTCATCGGCGCCGCGGTGCAGGCGTCCACGGACGACTGGTTCGACGTGTCGACGCTCAAGGAGCCCTACCGCATCGAGGGCAAGAAGACGATGGGCCTCGAGATCGTCGAACAGCTCGGCTGGCGGATGCCGGACGTGATCGTGTACCCGACCGGAGGCGGCGTCGGGCTGATCGGCATCTTCAAAGCGCTGACCGAAGCACGCGAGCTGGGCTGGGTCGAGGGGTCGCTGCCACGGCTCGTAGCGGTGCAGGCGAGTGGGTGCGCGCCGATCGTGAGGGCGTTCGAGACCGGCGCGACCGAGTCGGTGTTGGTCCCGGAGGCATCGACGATCGCGTTCGGGATCAATGTTCCGAAGGCGCTCGGCGACTTCCTCGTGCTCGATGCCCTACGGCAGACCCAAGGTACGGCGATCGCCGTCGCCGACTCCGCCCTGCTGGCAGACCTTCAGGTGACGGCCCGGCTCGAGGGGATGTTCCTCTGCCCAGAAGGGGCCGCGACGGTGGCTGCTACCCGGGAGCTCGCCAGGACGGGCTGGATCGCGACCGACGACGAGGTGGTGCTGCTCAACACCGGTGCGGGCGTCATCTATCCCGAAACGGTGCAGGTCGACGTGCCGACCCTGCCGAAGGACGGCGTCCTCGAGCTCTGATCTCCCTGCACGCTGCCGTCCTCCTCGCTCTCACGTGGAGAGGCACCGACCGATATCGTTGGCGGTGAGTCACGATGAGACGTCGCAGCAAGAATGCAGACCGGGCGCGGGCAGCCATGCTGAGCGTTCCTCGCGCGCTGTTCCTGCCCGAGGGGGTCCGGGCCCGCGCCGCCGAGGACAGACCGCTGCCGATCGGGTTCGGCCAGACGAACTCGCAGCCAACGACCGTCGCCAACATGCTCGGTCAGCTCGACCCGCGACCCGGCGACCGGGTTCTCGACGTCGGCAGCGGCTCCGGATGGACGGCGGCACTGCTCGCCCACCTCGTCGGGCGGCAGGACTTGGTGTGCGGGGTGGAGCGCGTGCCAGAGCTGGTCGAACTGGCCCGTGGCCACCTGGCGGCAGCCGGTTTCGGCCAGGTCACGCTCGAGCAGGCGGATCCCGAGGTCTTGGGTATGCCGGGCCGGGCGCCGTTCGACAAGATCCTCGTCTCGGCGGAGGCGCCCTCGCTTCCGGACCTGCTCGTGCAACAGCTCGCGACGGGCGGCCGGCTCGTCATCCCGGTGGCCGGTCGGGTGCTCGTCGTCGACCGCTTCCGCGGCGGGAAGGTCGGCATACGTCGGCTCGGGAACTACGCCTTCGTGCCACTCAGGTGGTCAGGGCGCGGGTAGCGGCGATCGTGCGACGTGCGGGCGTACAGTCGCCTGCCGTGGCGTCGCGGCCGTTCAGCGCACCCCGCGGGGTCGGAACTGGACGCTGATGCGGGGACCGACCGGGCGCATGGTCTTGGGGATCGAGTGCTCCCACGTGCGCTGGCACGAGCCCCCCATGATGAGCAGGTCGCCGTGCCCGAGCGCGAAGCCGAGCGTCTTGGCGCGACCTCGACGTGCCCGCAGCAGCAGCTTGCGCGGGCTGCCGAACGACACGATCGCGACCATGGTGTCCTCGGTCTTGCTTCGACCGATCGTGTCGCCGTGCCAGGCGACGCTGTCGTGCCCGTCGCGGTAGTAGCACAGACCGGCGCTGACCAGATCCTCACCGAGCTCGGCGCGGTAGTGGTCGTTCAGCGCCCCACGTGCGGCGGTGAGCAGCGGATCGGGGAGGGGCTGCCCCTCGGCGTAGAAGCTGAGCAGTCGAGGCACGTCGACGATTCGCTCGTACATCTGTCGGCGTTCGGCCTGCCACGGGACCGCCGCCACCAGGCGCCACAACACTTCGTCAGAACCGCGGACCCAGCCTGGCAGCACATCGACCCAGGCGCCGTGATTGAGCCGGGTACGACGCACAAGCCCGTCGAGCGGTCCGATCTCCGCCACCGGGGCGAGCTGGTCGAGAAGCGATCCTTGGAAAGGTGCCAGCATGCTCATCACCCTACCCCGGTTCGAACACATGTTCTAGAGTGTCTCCGTCCAGCGCGCAGGCGCACGCGCACATCCGCCGCGCTCGGTGTCCGTGAGACCGTCTCTCGTAGCATGGCGTCCTCCCGGACGTGCGAGAGGTGAGGCGGTCGGTGTGGCCGAGATGTCGGCGTACGACGACGCCGTGCGCGACCTGCGGCGCGCCGGTTGCGTCTTCGCCGAGCGCGAGGCCGACGTGATCTTCGCGCACACCGACGACGGCGGCCAGCGACGGCGGATGGTTGCCGAGCGGGTGCAGGGAGCTCCGCTCGAGTACGTTGTCGGGTTCGCCGAGTTCGCCGGCGTGACGGTGCATGTCGGCGCACCGGCGTTCATCCCCCGGCATCGCGCCGCCGCGCTCGTCGACGTCGCCGACCGGCTGCTGCCGAGGGCGAGCTCGGTGACCGCACTTGACCTCGGGTGTGGCTGTGGTGCCATCGCCGCCGCGCTCGCGGACCGCCATCCGGGCTGGCGCGTGCATGCCACAGAGGTGGACGCGGCGGCGGCGGCGTACGCACGGACGAACGGCGCGACGTTCGGGTTCGCGGTGCACGTGGGCGACTGGTTCGACGGTCTGCCCACCAGTCTGCGGGGGGCTCTCGACCTGGTGGTGGCGCATCTGCCGTACGTTCCGTCGGATGCGGTGGCGATGATGCCCCGCGACTTCCGCGGCGCCGAACCACGTCGGGTGGTCGACGGCGGCAGCGACGGCCTCGACCCGTGGCGCGCGGTCGCCCCTCGAGCGACTGCCTGGCTGGCCTCCGGCGGAGCTCTCCTGAGTCAGTTGGCAGCCAACCAGGTCGAGGCAGCGCTGGCGATCGGCGCCGCCGCGGGGTGGCGGAGCTCGATCGCTTCGGCGGGGACGACCGGCGAGGACAACGTCGTCGTGTTGGTCAGCCGGCTGGCTGGATGAGGCAGACTCCGACAGCATGCGGCTCCTGCGCGACGTGCGTCACCTGCTCAGGGGGCAGCGCTTTCGTCAGCTGTTCATCGTGCGGGTCACGAGCCAGGCAGGTGACGGGGTGTTCCAGGTTGCGCTGGCGTCGTACGTCTTGTTCTCCCCCGAGCGCCAGCCCGACGCCGCCGCCATCGCCGCGGGGCTGGCGGCGATCCTGCTCCCGTTCAGCGTGCTGGGGCCGTTCGCGGGTGTCTTCCTGGACAGGTGGAGCCGGCGGCAGATCCTCGTGCTCAGCAACGCCATCCGGGTCGCCCCGGTGCTGGCGGCAGCGGTACTGATCGCTGTCGACCGGAGCGGGCCGACGCTGTTCGCGCTGATCCTGGTGGCGTTCAGCGTCAACCGGTTCTTCCTGGCCGGGCTCTCAGCGGCCTTGCCCCACGTGGTTGGTCGTCATGAGCTGGTGCTTGCCAACTCGATCACGCCGACGTCGGGCACGGTGGCCTTCATCGGCGGTCTGGGCGTCGCGACCGCCGCGCGTGGACTGATCCCGCTCGACGACGCCGACGGCGTCATCGCAGTCGTGGCTGCACTGACGTACGCGGCCGCGGCCCTGCTCGCGCTCCGGCTGCCTCGTGACCTTCTCGGGCCGGACTTCGACCCGGACCGCCCCGATGTACGTCGAGCGTTGGGCAGCGTCGTGCACGGACTCGTCGCCGGGCTCGCACACCTGCGGCAACGGCCGTCGGCCGCGCACGCGCTGGGGGTGATCTCCGCCCACCGCTTCTTCTACGGGTTGTCGACCGTCGCGACGATCCTGCTCTACCGCAATTACTTCAACGACCCGAACGACGCCGACGCCGGGTTGGCCGGGTTGTCCATCGCCGTGCTCGTGTCAGGTCTCGGATTCCTCGCCGCCGCGGTACTCACCCCGATTGCTGCTCAACGGATGGCCGCCACCACCTGGATGCTCGTGCTGCTGCTAGCCGCCGCCGCCTTCGAGGTTTTCCCAGGTGGCCTGTACACCGAGCCCAGCCTGCTGGTGGCGGCGTTCGTGCTCGGGGTCTCTTCGCAAGGGGTCAAGATCTGCGTCGACACGCTGGTGCAGACCGGCGTCGACGACGCCTTTCGGGGCCGGGTGTTCGCACTGTACGACGTCGCGTTCAACGTCGTCTTCGTCGCGGCGGCGGCACTCGGTGCCGTCACCATCCCGGCGACAGGCAAGTCGTACGGCGTGCTGGCGTTGATCTCCGGCGGGTACGCCGCGACCGCGGTGGCGTACGCGTTCGCTCTCCGGCTCACACGCAGGACCGGCGGTTGAGTGCTTCCACGACGAGGCGAAGGCTGTGTACCTGCCGGGTCTACGCCCATGTCTGCCGGTGTCTGCCGGGTCAACGCGCATGTCTGCGCGGGTCTACGCCCATGTCTGCCGGGTCAACGCGCATGTCTGCCGGGTCAACGAGGGTGTCGTGACCACCAGTCGAGCAGCTCGGCGCGGGCTCGCTCCTCGCCGAGGGGTCCCTCGTCCATCCGCCGCTCCAACAAGAAGTGGTACGCCTGGCCGACCGCAGGACCTGGCGCGATGCCCAGCGTCTGCATGATCTGTCGCCCGTCGAGGTCGGGCCGCATCGACTCGAGCTCCTCCTGCTCGGCCAGCCGCGCGATCCGCTCTTCCAAGTCGTCGTAGCTACGCCGAAGCCGTTCAGCCTTGCGGGCGTTGCGGGTCGTGCAGTCGGCCCGGGTCAGCACATGCAGCTGGTCGAGGTGGTCTCCGGCGTCGCGGACGTAGCGACGGACGGCCGAGTCGGTCCATTCCCCGGATCCGTAGCCGTGGAACCGCAGGTGCAGCTCGACCAGCTGGGCGACCGCGTCGATCTCGTCGTTGGAAAATCGCAGCGCCTTCATCCTTATTCGCGTCATCTTCGAGCCGACCACGTCGTGGTGGTGGAATGTGACGGCGCCGTCGTCCGTGAATCGCCGAGTGCGTGGTTTGCCGATGTCGTGCATCAGCGCGGCGAAGCGCGTCACGAAGTCAGGACCTCCGGCCGGCAGCCTGTCCTCGAGCGTGATGGCCTGGTCGACAACGGTCAGCGTGTGCTCGTAGACGTCCTTGTGGCGGTGGTGCTCATCGACCTCCAGCTGCAGCGCGGGGAGCTCCGGCAGCACGAGTGCAGCGAGACCGGTGTCGACGAGCAACGTGAGACCACGCCGCGGTTCCGGCGCCAGCATGAGCTTGGACAGCTCGTCGCGCACCCGTTCCGCCGACACGATCGCCAACCTCCCGGCCATCTCTCGCATCGCCGTCACCGCACCTTCGCCGACGTCGAACCCGAGCTGCGCGCAGAGCCGGGCCGCTCGCATCATCCGCAGCGGGTCGTCGCCGAAGGACTCCTCCGGCGTAGTGGGCGTTCGCAGCAGTGCGCCCGCGAGGTCGGCGCGACCGCCGAACGGGTCGACCAGCTCAAGCTCCGGCATCCGCAGCGCCATCGCGTTGACGGTGAAGTCACGCCGCTGCAGGTCACCAGCCAGGGTGTGGCCGAAACTAACCTCTGGCTTGCGGGAGTGGGCGGCGTACGCGTCCGCTCGGTACGTCGTGATCTCCATCCGCCAGGCTCCGACGCTAGCGCCGATGGTGCCGAAGTCGCGGCCCATGTCCCACCGCGCGTCGACCCAGCCGGACAGGCAGGCCTCGATCTCATCGGGCCGGGCGGAGGTGGTGAAGTCGAGGTCCGAGCCGAGGCGCCCGAGCAGCGTGTCGCGGACCGTACCGCCCACCAACGCGATCTCGTGCCCGGCCTCGGCGAAGCGCTTGCCCACCTGGTCCAGCACCGGGACGGCGCGACTCAGTGCCTGCACGGCGGTGTGCTGGAGGGCGCTCAGGGGCGGTTGCTCGGTCGACACGATTTCCCCACCCTATGAGGAGGTGACGCCGCTTGCGTGGAGCGCCCACGCCACCCTCGACAACGCGCCATGGTCGGTCGCCGGCGCCCCGCTCCACCGAGCCGGTTACGCGTCGGGGATGGCCTAGCATTCGTGACGTGACACCCCCACCCGACAAGCATCCTTGATGGTTGCCGCACGTCGCCGCAGCGTCGCGGTCCTCGGCCTCGTTGCCAGCGCCCTGTTTGTGCCGCCAGGTCATGTCGCTGTCTCGCGAGCAGGTGCGCCGCCCGACCCCCACCCACCGCCCGACAGCCCGGCACAATTGGCGCCTGCCCCGGCCTCGACGATCCGCTCGGGACTGACCGCCACTACCAAAGTGAGCAGCCCCCCAGCACACGCGGCGACGAAGCGCGAGCAGGAAACCGGCCTCACCGTCACCATCGACACGTTGCGACCGGCGGCGATTCGCCGGGGCGAACCAGTCCAGCTCCAAGGAGACGTCACCAACGCCGGCGATGTCCGGTGGCGTGACGCCCAGGTCTATCTCGACATCGCCGACAGCGCGGCCACCACACCGGCCGAGCTCGCGGACATCGCCGCGTCCGGTGACGGGTTCGGGAGTCGTATCGTCAAGTTCGGCTTGTTCGACGAGATCGGCACCGTCGGCCCCGGGACCAAGAAGACCTATCGGCTCAAGATCCCGTACGCCGCGCTGGAGATCAGCGGCACCGAGGGTGTGTACCGCGTCGGGGTGAGCGTGGTGGCGGGCGACCGAGAGGGGCGCGACGCACGGGCGCACGCAGAGACCCTGATGCCGCTGCGACCCGATGGTGGTGCTGCGGTCGCGTCCACCCAGGTCGTCACGCTCGTCCCGGTCACCTTTCCCGTGGTTCGCCATGTCGGCGGCAACTTCGTCGATGAGCGACTGGCCGCCGCGATGTCGTCGGGGGGACAGCTTCGAAACCTCCTCGACTTCGTGGCCGAGGCGCCCCGCGGCACGCTCGAGGTGGTCGCGGACCCCGCACTGCTCCAAGCCGTCCGTGACATGTCCGACGGCTATGCCGTCACCACGATCGGGGAGGAGAACGGCGACGGCGGCCCGGGACGTAACGGGACCGGACAGCAGACGGCGAAGCAGTGGTTGGCCGACTTCGGCCGCGCAGTCACCCGGCAGCAGCTGCTGCTCACGGCATGGGCGCTGCCCGACTCGAGCGGCTTCGCCCGGGCGCTGATGCCCTCGGTCGTCGAGGCCGCCGTGACTGCGAGCGAGGACTACGCGGTCGCCCAACGGCTGCTCGCACCTGTCGTCAACTGGCAGCTGTCCGGAGCCTCGACCCGACGCGGGCTCGTCGTCGCGCGGGCGTCGGGGGCTGACGTTCAGGTGGTCGCCAACGACAACCTCGTCAACCTGCGACCGGCCCCGGGGTCGCAGTATCCGCCATCGTTAGTGCAGGTGCCGACGTCGAACGGTGTGCTCACCACTGCGGTGTATGCCCGCACGATCGCCGGCCGGCGCTTCGGCCCCGACTTCCGCGCCCTCGACTTCCGCCAGGCGCTGATGGCCGAAGCCACCGTCCGGGCACTGGAAACTCACCCGGACAGTCGACTGTGGGTGGTCGCGGCTCCGTTCGGTTGGGATCCTGGCCCGAGTGCCGGCTCCGCGCGGCTCTCCGCGGGCTATGGGTTCGCGGCGGTCGACCCCATCGACCTTGCCACCGCCGCCGCCGAAAGTCCCACGCCGTATCCAGGACCGATCGCGCCGACGGCCGCGCAGCCGCAGATCCCGGAACAGCTGGTGGTGGCCGTACGTCGTTTCCGTGCCAGCGGTCGCACCCTGACCGACCTGCTCACCGACAAGTCCACCGCCGACACCGACTTCGACCGTCGGCTCGCCACCGCCGGCACGTCCCAGTGGGCGAGTCAGCCGGCGCTGCGTCTGGCGCTGGTCCGACGGGCCAACCGCCTCGCCGCTGAGGCGCTGACGAGGGTCACAGTCACCGGGCCGACATTCGTGGCGCTGTCGAGCGCCTCTGGGCCTTTCCCGCTTACCGTCACGAACGGATTGGACGTCGGGGTGACCGTGCGGGTCAACGCCAGGCCTGGCAACCCGGCGTTGCGGATCGAACCGATCGAGCCACTGCGACTCGAGCCCGGGGAAAGCGTCGACATCCACGCGTCGACGAGCTCCGACAGCTCCGGTGTGACGCAGGTAACCGTGCGCCTGGCCACCATCAGCAACCGCGCCGTCGGACCGCCGTACGCCTTCGACGTCCGCGCCACCCGGATCGGCGTGGCCATCTGGATCGTCATCGCCCTCGGGTCTGGTGTCGTCCTGATCGCGGCCGCTGTCCGGATCATCCGCCGCATCCGCACCACCGGCCTGACGCCGCGCGAGAAGCCGAGCCCGTGAGCGACGGCACCTCGGGCGCATCCTCGCGCACCCTGAACGCCAGCGCGGTGATGGCGCTGGGCACTTTCTTCTCGAGGGTCACCGGGTTCCTGCGTGCCGGCCTGCTGGCAGCCGCCATCGGGTTGTCGGTCCAGGGTGAGATCTTCAACGTCGCCAACACGATCCCCAACAGTCTCTACATCCTCGTCGCCGGGGGTGTCTTCAACACCGTGCTGGTGCCACAGCTCGTTCGGGCGATCAAGAACGACGCGGATGGTGGCGATGCCTACGCCAACCGAATCGTCACGCTCGGCGCCGTCGTGCTGGCAGGCGTCACGGCTGTGTTGCTGGTGCTGGCGCCATACCTGATGCGAGTCTTCGTCGACGGTGTCTATTTCACCGATCCCGCGCTCGCGCAGGAGCGCGAATCCCTCATCGACTTCGCCCGGTGGTGCCTGCCGCAGATCTTCTTCTACGGGATGTTCGTGCTCATCGGGCAGATCCTCAACGCTCGTGGGCGGTTCGGCCCGATGATGTGGGCGCCGATCGTGAACAACCTGCTCTCGATCGGTGCCGTCACCACCTACCTCGTGCTGTACGCCGATCCGCCGGCAGGTGGCGGCTACACCACCGACCAAGAGATGCTTCTCGGGCTCGGAGCGACACTCGGGATCGTCGCCCAGACCCTGGTGCTGCTGCCCTACCTTCGGGCCAGCGGCTTCACGATCCGGCCTCGCTTCGACTTCCGGGGCACCGGGCTCGGCCACACCCTCCGGCTCGGCCTGTGGACCGTGGGCTTCGTCATCGTCAACCAGGTCGCGTTCTACGTGATGGTGCGGCTGGCCACCGGCGGCGCCGCCGAGGGGGCGACGGGTCACGGCGCGGGCGCCGGCAGCGGCTACACCGTCTACGCGAACGCGTTCCTGCTCACCCAGGTGCCGCACTCCATCGTCACCGTGTCACTGGCGACGGCCACGATCCCACTGATCTCCGGGCTCGCCGCTGACGGGCGGCTCACCGAGGTCGGCGAGGAGATGGGCCGGACGCTGCGGCTGGTCTTGTCGGTGATCGTGCCATTCGCGGTGGCGCTGGTCGTGCTGGGTCCGGCGCTCGCCACCGTGATGTTCAGCTACGGCCAGGCCGCCGGCAACACGGGGTCGCTCGGCAACACACTGGTCGCGTTCGCGCCGGGCTTGCTGATGTTCAGCATCCACTACGTCGCCCTGCGTGGTTTCTACGCCGTCGAGGACACCCGGACACCGTTCTTCGTCCAGTGCGGCATCGCCGCCGTCAACATCGCGCTCGCGATCACCCTCACCAACCTGGTTGCCCCCCGGCACGTCGCACCCGTGCTCGCGCTGGCCTACGGCGGTGCCTACTCCGTCGGAGCGATCCTGTCCCTGGGCATCTTGTCGCGACGGCTCGGCCGGTTCGCGGGCCGGGACCTGGCCGGCTTCGTGCTCCGAGTCGTCCTGGCCGCCGTACCGGCAGCGACCGCCGCCTGGCTCACCATCGCCATTCTGGGCGAGCTAGGGCTGGACGTCGCGAACAAGGGTGACTCGCTGGTACTGCTCGCGACCGGTGGCCTCGTTGGCGTGACGGCGTACGTCGGGCTGGCGAGGCTGTTGCGGATCAGTGAGATCGCCCGGATCGTTACCCTGGTCGCGTCACGTGGTAAGCGCGCATGAGCCCTGCCCAGCGCCTACGATGAGACCTGAAACGACTTGCGCCTGCGTCCCGCAGGTGAGGGGACGAGACGAGGCGGGAGGCTTGTGGGATCGCACCTGGTCGAGCCCGGTGCCGTGCTCGCCGACCGTTACGTGGTCGAGGATCTGCTCGCTGAGGAGGGTGAGTCGAACTCCTGGCGTGCCCACGACAAGATCCTGGCCCGTTCCGTCGTGCTGCAGGTGTTGGCGTCGTCGTCGCCCCGGGCCGCAGACCTCGTCGATGCTGCCAAGCATGCCTCCCGCGTCGTCGATCCGCGGCTGCTGCAGGTGTTGGACGCTGTTGACGACGGCGAGCTGACCTACGTCGTCCGCGAGTGGGCCACCGGACAGTCCCTCGACGTGGTCCTCGCGGAAGGGCCACTGCCGGCCCGGCGCGCCGCCTGGCTGGTCCGCGAGGTGGCCGCCGCGATGACCAACGCCCACCGGATGGGGCTGCCGCACCGTCGGCTTGCTCCGGATACGGTGGTCGTCACCAAGTCCAGTGGGGTCAAGGTGGTCGGCTTGGGCACCTTCGCGGTGCTCCAGGACGAGGCTGGCGGCGACGGCGAGCAGCAAGACACCAAGGACGTTGGCCGGCTCCTCTACGCCTGCCTGACGGCCCGGTGGCCGGGGAACGCGTTCGAGGGGCTGCCCGCAGCACCAACCGCGCACGGACGGCTGCTCCGGCCAAGGCAGGTGCGGGCCGGCGTACCCCGCCCCCTCGACGCCATCTGTGACCGCGTGCTCAGCGAGACCCCCCGCTACGGCGCACCGCTCACCACCGTCGCCGACGTCGAGGAGGCACTCAGCCAGAGCCTTGCCCATGAGCGGGTCAGCACCGCGTCGACCCCCACCGACATGGGCTCGTCCTCCGCGCAGACGGCTCGGACGAGGTTCGATCCGCCTCCAGCCCTGCTCCCCCGCGAGGATGGGCCGCCGACCGGAGAGCTTCCGCACTATCCGCCTGTAGAGGTGGGGCGCCGGTCCTCGGCGATGCGCCGGACGCTCACCGTGGTGGTCAGCGCGGTCCTGGTCGCCGGCGTACTGCTGCTGGCCTACTTGGTCGGCCAGCAGGCGACCAACGAGCCGTCGGCTGACGCGAACCCGGCCCCCCCAGCCGTCTCGCAGGCGCCGCCTCCCAAGCCGATCCAGGTCGAGTCCGCGATCTCGTTCGACCCGCCGCCAGGCACCGGCGACGAGAACCCTGCCGAGGTTCCGCTGGCCACGGACGGTGACCCGCACACCGCATGGCAGACGCTGAGCTACGAAGCGAACCCGGAGCTCGGTGGTCTCAAGGCCGGTGTCGGGTTGTTGTTCGACCTTGGCCGCATCCAGGGCGTGCGGCGAGTCGACCTGGGCCTTCCCTCCGCTGGCACCGACCTGGAGATTCGGACCGCACCCGCGAGTGCGACGGCAGCGCCCACGGCCTCCGCCAACGGCTACGACGTGCAGAAGGTTGTCACGAACGCCCGGGGCACGACCGCCGTCGCGCTGGGCCGATCGGTCCGGACCCGGTTCGTGCTGGTCTGGCTGACCAAGCTTCCGCCGGACACCGACGGGATCACCTACCGCGGCTCGATCTCCGAGATCCGGATCCTCGGGTGACCACAGCGGCGGGGGCCGACGACGCCGCGCTGCTGTCCGCGCACGTCGCTGGTGATCCCGACGCTTTCAACGAGCTGGTTCGTCGGCACCGCGATCGGCTGTGGGCCGTGGCGCTGCGCACCACCTGCGATCCGGAGGAGGCCGCCGACGCGTTGCAGGACGCATTGATCTCAGCGTTCCGCCGTGCCGAGACGTTCCGCGGGGACGCCCAGGTGACTACCTGGCTGCACCGCATCGTCGTCAACGCCTGCCTCGACCGGCTGCGACGGCGCAAGACCCGCCCGACCGAGCCGCTCCCCGAGGACGAGGACCGGGCAGGTGTGTTGGCGGTGACCGAAGCAACCGACTCGGTGGCGGAGATCGGGGAGCGTCGTGTTGACGTGATGGCTGCGCTGGGGCAGATCAACGCCGAACAGCGAGCCGCGCTCGTCCTGGTCGACATGGAGGGCTATTCCGTGCACGAGGCGGCGAAGATCCTGGGCTGCGCTCCCGGGACGGTCAAGAGCCGTTGCTCCCGCGGACGCCGGGAGCTTGCCCCGCTGCTCGCGCCGTACCGCCCTGGCGAGCCGTCCGACCGCGCTGGCACCGCCGGGTCTCATTTAGGTCACGGTCCCGGGAACCCCCCTTCTCCAGCCCGCGTCCAACCTCCGTCGGCAGCGGCCGACGCCCGACCCTCGACCCATCCACGCACCAGCCACGGAGGCGCTTCCTCGTGAACGGCCCCGACCACCCGCCGGTCGACCGGCTAGCAGACCACCATGAAGGCCTGCTGGCAGGCGACGCCCAGGCGACCGTGCAGAGCCATCTGGCCGGGTGTTCGGACTGCCAGCGCCTCCTCGCCCAGCTCGACGACGTGCCGCAGCTGCTTGCGGACGAGGGCAGCCGACCCGTCACGATGCCAAGCTCGGTGGCGGCCCGGCTCGAGGGCGCCCTCGCCGAGGAAGCTGCGAAACGGACCGACCGCAGCGCGCACCAGGGCGACGACCAACCTCGTGCGGCCGTCAGCTCGCTCACCTCGCGGCGTGCGCCGGGTGCACGCTCAGCGCACCGAAGGGTATGGCCGGTGCTGGCCGCGGCCGCCGCGGTCGTGGTGGTCTCAGCGGTCGGCATAGAGGTGATGCAGGGGCAGGGCCAGAGCGCTGACACCGCCGCCAGTGGCGGTGGCGGCGCCGATGACACGCTGCAGGAAGGAGGAGACGCGGCCGCACCCGAGAAGGGCGACGCCCCAACGGAGGGCACCCTCGGCTCCAAGACCCCTTCATTTCGCGGGACGGGTCCTGCCTCGGTGGCCGCGCTGACCGCGCTGGCGCGCGACCTGGCGCAAGGCAACCCTCGGCCGGCTCTGTCCGTGGGGGATGTGTGTGTCACCAAGTCCGCCGAGGACTTTGCAGCAGACACCGGGCCAGTGTCGCTCATCCGGTGGCAGGGCAGAGCCGCGATCCTGGAGGTCGACGTCGCTCGGCACCGGCTCGTCGTCCTCGACTGCTTGACGCCCGGTCGGCGACTCTTCACGACCACGTACTGACGCCCCCGTGCTGAGGGAATGATTCCCGCCTAGGATCGGTTGCCCACAGTGCCGGTCTCTCATCTCGACGAGGGACCGCAGCCCCGTCCCATTGAAGTGAGGCCTCAGTGTCCGGCGTTCGCGACGTCATCATCATCGGTTCAGGTCCGGCCGGCTACACGGCCGCGATCTATGCCGCTCGCGCCAACCTCCAGCCACTCATGTTCGAGGGCTCGGTGACCGCTGGCGGTGCACTCATGAACACCACCGACGTCGAAAACTTCCCCGGCTTCCCCGACGGCATCATGGGCCCTGCCCTGATGGACGACTTGCGCAAGCAAGCAGAGAAGTTCGGCGCCGAGCTGGTGTCGGACGACGTCACCGATGTCGACCTCACCGGCGCGACCAAGATCGTCCGCGACTCGGCCGGCAACTCGTTCCAGGCGAAGTCGGTGATCTTGGCGATGGGCTCGGGCTACCGCAAGCTCGGCGTCAAGGGCGAGGACCGACTCTCCGGCCACGGCGTCAGCTGGTGCGCGACGTGTGACGGCTTCTTCTTCCGCGACCAGCACATCGCGGTCGTCGGTGGCGGCGACTCCGCCGTCGAGGAAGCCACGTTCCTGACCCGCTTTGCCTCGAGGGTGACAGTGATCCACCGCCGTGACGAGTTGCGCGCCAGCAAGATCATGGTCGACCGGGCGCTCGCCAACGACAGGCTCGAGTTCGCCTGGAACAGCGAGGTCGCTGAGATCCTCGGCGAGGACAAGCTCGAGGGTGTGGTGCTGCGTGACACCCAGTCGGGTCAGCCGCGCACGCTCGACGCGACCGGCCTCTTCGTGGCGATCGGGCACGACCCTCGCTCCGAGCTGGTCCGAGGTCAGGTCGACCTCGACGACGCGGGCTACGTGCTCGTCGATGGACGCAGCACGGCCACCAACGTGGCCGGCGTCTTCGCCTGCGGCGACCTCGTGGACCACGTCTACCGCCAGGCCGTGACTGCCGCTGGTACCGGTTGTGCGGCCTCACTGGATGCCGAGCGCTACCTGGCGTCTTTGTCGGACCACTGACCTACCCTGAACACCTATCCGCCTGCACGAGATCTTCCACCAGGAGTTTTGATGAGCAACCTTCCCGCCGTCACCGACGACAATTTCACCAGCACCGTGCTCGAGGCCGACAAGCCGGTGCTCGTTGACTTCTGGGCCGAATGGTGCGGGCCGTGTCGCCAGGTCGGTCCTGTTCTCGACGAGATCGCCGGCGAGCACGGCGACAAGATGGACTTCGTCAAGATGAACGTCGACGAGAACCCTGTCACCCCGGCCGGCTACCGCATCACTGGCATCCCCGCGCTCAACGTCTACAAGGGCGGCGAGCTGGTCAAACAGATCGTCGGTGCGCAGCCGAAGGCGGCGTTGCTCAGGCAGCTCGAGGAGTTCATCGCCTGAGTGTCCCGACCCCGTTGAGACGAGGGAGCCCAGCGGGTGAAGGTGTCATGACGTGGACCGCCGATGAGTCCGCGCGCTGCCGCTGCCTGGGTGTAGGTGCCCGACGACGCGCGAGATGTCCAGACCGGCGACTGCCACCTGACGGCCCATCCTCCGGCGCACCGGGTTCGCGGCGTACGGCGAGGAGCGCGCCTGCACGCTCACCGTCGCCGGAACCTCTCACTGAGCGTCCAGGCTCAGTTGCCCTCGGTGTCCCGGGGGTTGAGTCCGACGGGCCGGCTTCGCGCCTTGTCAGGTCTGATCGCACCTATCCACTTCTCCAACGCCACTTCGACCTCGTCGCGCCAGGTCAGCACGCTTCGCAGGTCGAGCCGTAGCCGCGGATAGCGCGGGTGCGGCTGCACGGTCTTGAAGCCGACTGCGGTGAGGAACCGGGCCGGTACGACGCAGGCCAGCTCGTGTCCTTGGGCGTCGCCGATCGCCTCGATCGCGTGGACGCCGCGCCGCCGCATCAGGTCCTTCACCACGGACTGCATCAGCACCCGACCAAGGCCGGCCGCTGCGTGCTGCGGCAGGATCCGCGCGGTCATCAGCAGCACGGCGTCGCTGCTCGTCTGGTTCGCGGCAGGGCTGGCAGACAACGCAACATACTCAGGCGGCGCGTACAGCGCGAAGGCGGCGAGCTCGCCGTCGACGTACAGCAGACGTCCGCAGCTTCCCCAGTCGAGCAGCACTGCCGACAGCCAGTCGTCCTTCGCCCTGGCGTCTGGGTCTCGGTGCCCGGCCTCCCAGAACACGCAGGATCGACACGGCGCCGGGAGGTCGCCGACGTTGTCGCCGGTGAGGGAGACCAGGCGGCGTCCCATCGTCAGGTTTCCCGTCGATGTTGACCTGGGTTCGGATGCTCATGTTCGGGGTCGGCTACCGGCGATCGCCGTGAGTCGACGTACGTCGACGTCGGCCGCCGGCGCAGCAGGGAGCCCATGAAACCACTGAAGGCGCCAACGCCGAGGCCGCCGGCCACACCCGCCACCGCCTTGACGCGCGGTGACGGCCGGCGGGAATTCTGACTCATAACCACCACTGTCCCCTCGACACGTTCGGTGAGGCAACACCTGACACGACATTGTCTCGTGAGGCGAGGGAGAATGGCTCCCTATGGACGAGCCCACGATTCCGGAGCGCGCCCATCCACGTGGCCGCGGTGCGCGTCAGACCCGGCTCGACATTTATGTCGACCGCTACGCGACCCGCACGCAGCGGATGAAGGCGTCGGAGATTCGTGCGCTGTTCGCCGTCGCCAGCCGCCCGGAGGTCGTCTCACTAGCCGGGGGGATGCCGAACATCTCCGGGCTTCCCCTCGACGCCGTCGCCGAGACGCTCGGGGAGCTGGTTGTGGACCGCGGGACCCAAGCCATGCAGTACAGCTCCGGCCAAGGCGACCCGGGGTTACGCGAGCAGATCTGCACCGTGATGGCCCTCGAGGGCGTCGCGGCGCACCCTGACGACGTAGTTGTCACCGTGGGCAGCCAGCAAGGGCTCGATCTCATCACCCGCGTCTTCTGCGACCCTGGCGATGTGGTGCTGTGTGAGGCACCCAGCTACGTGGGGGCGCTCGGCGTGTTCGGCTCCTACGAGTGCGAGGTCGTGCACGTCGCGATGGACGATCAAGGTCTGCAACCCGAGGCTTTACGGCACACCATCGACATCGTCCGAGCCGCCGGTAAACGCGTCAAGTTCCTCTACACGATCCCCAACTTCCACAACCCGGCCGCGGTGACGTTGTCGGCCCAGCGCCGCACGCAGGTGCTCGACATCTGCGCCGACGCAGACGTACTCGTGGTCGAGGACAACCCGTACGGCTTGCTCGGCTTCGACACCGAACCGATGCGCGCCATCCGCGCCGACGGCCCCGAGCGGGTCGTCTACCTTGGCTCGTTCTCCAAGACCTTCGCGCCGGGTTTCCGGGTCGGCTGGGTGGTGGCACCGCACGCCGTGCGCGACAAGCTCGTGCGGGCGCAGGAGACGGCGACCTTGTGCCCGCCGACGTTCAGCCAGCTCGCCGTCAGCGCCTACCTGGCCAACCACGACTGGCGGGGTCAGATCAAGAGCTTCGCGTCGATGTACCGCGAACACCGCGACGCCATGTTGGCCGCCCTCGACGAACACTTCCCGACGACCGCTTCGTGGACTCGTCCGGCGGGCGGGTTCTACGTCTGGGTGACGCTGCCAAGTGGGCTCGACGCCGGCGCGATGCTGTCGCGGGCGGTGACTGCGCGCGTCGCGTACGTGCCGGGCACCGCGTTCTACGCCGATGGGAACGGCACCACCGCCATGCGGCTGAGCTATTGCTACCCCACCCCCGAGCGCATCCGCGAAGGTGTACGCCGACTCGCGGGCGTGATGGGCACCGAGCTTGAGCTGCGGGAGATGTTTGGCGCAACCGGACCCGGTCTGCCGAGTCGTGGCTACTCGAGCCCGAACACCGACCTGACCTGACCTTGGAGGCGCTGACTGTGACGCAACGTGTGGTGGTCTTGGCCGGTGGGCTGTCCCATGAGCGAGAGGTGTCCTTGCGCTCGGGTCGGCGGGTTGCCGACGCGATGTCAGCTGTCGGGGTCGAGGCGACCGTGCGCGACGTCGACTCCGAGCTGATGCCGTGGCTTCGCCGCGAGCAACCGGACTGCGTCATCCCGCTGTTGCACGGTGAGGTGGGTGAGGACGGGGCGTTGCGGGAGATCCTCGAGCTCGCTGGAGCGGCCTACGTCGGGTCGACGCCGGCGGCAGCCCGGCTCGCGTTCGACAAGCCCATCGCCAAGCAGGTCATCAGCAAGGCCGGGATTCGCACTCCTGCCTCGGTGGCATTGCCGGCCGACACGTTTCGCGAGGTGGGCGCCGCTTCGGTGATGGCGGCTCTCGTGGAGCGACTGGGGCTCCCGTTGTTCGTCAAGCCCGCCCAGGGCGGGTCGGCGCTCGGATGTACCGCGGTCGACAGTGCCGCCGCGTTGCCGGCAGCGATGGTGTCGTGTTTCGCCTACGGTTCGGTGGCGCTGGTCGAGCGGAAGGTCGCCGGGGTGGAGCTGAGCGTGCCCGTTGTCGGGTCTGCGAACGGCGCGGAAGCACTCCCGGCCGTCGAGATCCGCCCCGACGGCGGCGTCTACGACTACACCGCGCGCTACACCGCGGGTGCGACCGAGTTCGTGGTTCCTGCCGACGTCTCCGAGCAGGTAGCCACGGCGAGCGCTCGGGTGGCATTGACTGCTCATGGGGTCCTGGGATTGCGTGACCTGTCCCGCTCCGACCTGATCGTCGACACGGACGGTGAGGTGTGGTTCCTCGAGGTCAACGTGGCTCCCGGTATGACGGAGACCTCACTGGTGCCGTTGTCGGTCGACGCCGCCGGCCTCGACCTCGGGCAGCTGATGGCTACGCTGGCCAAAGAGGCGGCCACCCGCGGACCTCGGCGGCCTTAGAGCAGCGTCGGAGGTTTTCCGACCACCGTGTCGGTGCTGGCTGGCTCTGCCGGGATCTGCGGCTCGCCGCCCAGCGCCACCGTCAGGTACGCCGCCGCCGCCAAGATCACGGTGGAACACACCCAGTAGATGTCACGAAAGCTGATCAGGCTCACCAGCAGCGCCCCGACAGCGATCGAGGTGGCCTGCGGTGTCCCGAGCACAACATCGGTGGCGGCTGATACCCGGCCCATCAAGCGTTGGGGTGTGCGAAGTTGGAGCAGGGTGTTGAAGGCCACGATGAACACCGGCAGCGCATAGCCGAGCACCGCCACGCCGACGAAGACTCCTGCGAGGGACGCAGACACGGCGCAGACCGCCAGGCCGACCGCGAGAATCACCAGGCTCAGCCCGATCGCTGTCGTCTCACCCACACGTCGGATGACGCGGGAAGAGGTCACGCCACCGGCGATCGCACCGACGCCCTGCACCGAGACCACCACCCCGACGAAGGTAGCGGGCTTGCCGAACGCGTCGACCATCGCGAATACCGCTGACTCCATGAAACCGATGACGAGCAGGGACAGGCCGGTGGCAAGCAGGGTGTGGGTCAGCACGCGGTCGCTTCTGATATGCCGGACGCCGGCGAGGAACTCGTCGCGCCAGCGCCCCTCCTCGCGTACAGGCTGTTCCTCAGGCACCGACAGGCAGCCGATGACGCCAGCCGCGATGACAAAGCTGGCCGCGTCGATCGCCGCCACCCCGGCGCCTCCGAGCAACGAAAACAGACCAGCACCGGCCAGCGGTCCGACGAGACGGAGCGCCTCCTTCGTGGTCGAGAGGCTCGCGTTGGCGTCGACCAGGAGGTCGTCGGGAAGCATCTCCTTGAGCAGCCCGTTCAGAGCCGCAGGCAACACAACGAACGAGACGCCGTAGAGAACGGCCACGGCGTAGATGAGCCAGACCTGCTCATCGGTACGCACCAGCAGCAGCGGAAGGACCGCCACCGCCGAGGTGATGTTGCCCCACAACAGCACGGTGCGACGCTTGAGCCGGTCGACGTAGATGCCCGCCAGCGGCGCCAGTAGAGCTGGCGCCGCCAGGAAGAAGAAGGTGAGGCCGGCAGCACCGTTGGAGCCAGTGAGGTCTTTCACCCAAACCGCGAGCACGATGAGCATCAGGGAGTCGCCGGCCATGCTTGCCAGCAGGCCGGTGAACAGGAGCCCGAAGCCTGGTTGGCGAAACGCGGCCTTCACTTGGGCACTCGTCTCGGGTCAGGACCGCTGGGCACCACCCAGGCCATCAGCGCCGTCACCCGAGCGTCGACGGGACGCTTGGTGGGGTCACGACGCTCGGCTGCCAAGGTTTCGAACAACTGCCGGATCTGCGCCCCGATGTCGCTCGCCTCCGCAGCCGTGAGCCACAACCGGGATTGGTAGACCTCCGTCGCGTCCCGCCACGGAGCCGGCTCTTCTGACACGTGCGCCAAGGCGGTGCGCAGCGTCTGGAGCTCGCGCTCAAGCGTCACGTCGTGCAACGCGGAGGTCGTCGCCGGATCTTCGGCGTCCTCGCCCCAGCTCAGCGACTCGGCGACGACCTTCCACGGGCGGCGGCGCCCAGGACCCGTCGTCGCCTGGCGCACGAACCCGTGCTCGCCCAGCTTGTGCAGGTGCCAGGACACGTTGGCGGGGCTCTGCTGCAGTTCAGCCGCCGCCTCGGTGGCGCTCATCGGGCCGTGCACGCCGAGCAGTTCCAGCAAGTCCAGTCGAACCGGATGGGCAAGGGCCTTCATGTCGGCTGCCGCTGTCACCCGGCGCCTGCTGAGCGCCATGTGTCGAAGGTAGTCTTTCGAAAGAGTTCTTGCAATCGCCTTGCGGATTGCCGCCGCGACAGTGCGAGCGGAGACCTTGAGGCGCGCCAGTTCCTACGAGCCCTGTTGTCGACAACGAGCAAGAACGCCTATTCAGCTGACTGCTGCGGGTCCATCTTCGCCAGGATCCGCTGCAAGTCGTCGAGAGAAGCGAACTCGACGGTTATTTTGCCTTTGCTCCTCCCGAGGTCCACTCTGCATCGGGTTTCGAAGCGCTCTGACAACCGCTCAGCAATCTCGGCCAGGCCAGGCGCGGTGGGCGTCAGTCTGCGTGGAC
>JACCVZ010000038.1 GCA_013697905.1 Nocardioidaceae bacterium | reverse complement strand
CGAGGCGGACCTTCTGCTCCTCGACGTCGAAGTCAGCGACCGGCCACTGGGGTGCCAGCAGCTGCAGATGCTCGAGCAGCAGCCTCGCGATCGCCCAGTTGCGGTACCACTTGCGGTAGCTGGGAACCACGTACCAGGGCGCGGCCGAGGTGTTGCAGCGCTCGAGTGCCTGCTGGTAGGCCTGCTGGTAGTCATCCCACCTGGCTCGCTCGTCGATGTCGCCCGGATTGAACTTCCAGTGCTTGGTGGGGTCGTCGAGCCTGGCCAGGAGTCGACCTTGCTGCTCCTGATTGGAGATATGCAGCATGCACTTGATCACGGTGACGTCCTCGTCGACGAGCGACTTCTCGAAATCGTTGATGGCGCCGTAGCGTCGTTCGATCTCCGACGACTTTGCCTGCGAGCGGACCCGGGCGATGAGCACGTCCTCGTAGTGGCTGCGATCGAACACCCCGACCATCCCTGCCGTAGGCACGTGCTTCCTGATCCGCCACAGGAAGTCGTGTCGCCGCTCCACATCGGTGGGTGCCTTGAACGAAGCCAGCTGGATCCCTTGCGGGTCGAGCGCGGCGAGGCTGTGCCGCACCACGCCACCCTTGCCCGACGTGTCCATCCCCTGCAGGACGATGAGCACGCGCCGCGTGCCCCCGGCCTTCGACTCGGCATACAGCCGCTCCTGCACGTCGGCGAGCGGCGAACCCAGGTCGGACAGGGCACGCTTGCCGGCGGCCTTGCCGTCGTCGAAGCCGGGCGTGCCGTGCGGATCGATCGACCCGAGGTCGACGGGTCCGAACGGCAGCCGCAGCAGAGCGGCAACTGAGTCAGGCATCTCAGTCATTGTGCAGGAGTGGCAGGATCGTCGTCGTGCAGTCCCTGTTCCCGACCAGCCCGAGCGAGCTGAGTGACGCCGATCTCTTCGAGCTCTACGCCTACCCGGTGGAACGACAGTGGGTGCGGGCTAACTTCGTCAGCACTCTCGACGGCGCTGTCCAAGGGCCTGACCAGCGATCGGGATCGCTGTCGAGCCCGCCGGACCATCATCTCTTCGCCCTGCTCCGCTCGTTGTGCGACGTCGTGCTCATCGGGGCGCATACCACCCGGGTCGAGGGCTACCAGCCCGTCACGGAGGCGGAGATGCGTGCGTCGGTCCGGGCCGACCTGGGGTTGGCGCCGGTGCCATCCATCGCGGTCGTGTCACGCTCGCTCCGTCTGGATCCCGAGCTTCTCCGCGGTGGCAGCGCGCGCACCGTCGTCATCACCACTGGGGCGGCTCCCGCTGACGTGCGGGCAGACGTCGAGGCGCTGGCCACGGTCGTGGTAGCCGGCGAGCACAGCGTCGACTTCGGTGTGGCCTTGGACGCGCTCGCCGGCTTGGGGCTGCAGCGGGTCCTTTGTGAAGGCGGCCCCACGCTGATGCGTGACCTCGTCGCCTCCGGCCACCTCGACGAGCTCTGCCTCACACTCATGCCTCGCATCATTGCCGGCGACGCCTTGCGCCTCACGCACGGGGAGGCCCTGGCCCCACCGGCCGACCTGCGCCTGCGCCACCTGCTCGAGAGCGACGGCGAGCTGTTCTGCCGCTACGCCCGAACCTGAACGGAGACCCGATGGACCTGCCTGTCATGCCCCCGCTGTCGCCGATGCTCTCCAAGGCAACCAAAGCGCTGCCCTCACCGGAGGCGTACCACGACGGGCTCCAGTACGAGCCGAAGTGGGACGGTTTCCGCTGCATCGTGTTCCGCGACGGCGACGAGGTGGAGCTCGGCAGCCGCAACGAACGCCCGCTCACCCGTTACTTCCCCGAGGTGGTCGAGGCGGTGAAGGCGTCGTTTCCGCAGCGCTGCGTCGTCGACGGTGAGATCGTGGTCGCGATCAACGGTCGGCTGGAGTTCGAGCGGTTGCTGGAGCGGATCCATCCTGCCGACTCACGAGTCCGCAAGCTCGCAGCCGAGACACCGGCGTCGTTCGTCGCCTTCGACCTGCTCGCCCTGGGCGACGACTCGCTCCTGGACACACCGCAGGGCGAGCGACGCCGACTGCTGGAGCAGGCGCTCGGGCCGGCCCGCCCACCGATCCACCTGACTCCCGCGACGACCGACCAGGCGACGGCGCAGGAGTGGTTCTCCATGTTCGAAGGTGCCGGGCTCGACGGAGTCGTCGCGAAGCCACGCGCGGCGACGTACGAGCCCAACAAACGCACGCTGCTCAAGGTCAAGCATGAGCGCACCGCCGACGTCGTGCTCGCCGGCTACCGGCTGCACAAGACATCCAAGCCGGATGAGCCGCTGCTGGGGTCGCTGCTGCTCGGTCTCTACAACGCCGACGGCGTGCTCCAGCACGTCGGCGTCTCGGCCGCATTCCCCGCCGCCCGTCGCGCTGAGCTGATCGAGGAACTCGCCGACCTCGTCATCGAGCCCGCCGGCCATCCGTGGGCGCAGTGGGCGGCCGCCGAGGGCGGTGACCGGATGCCCGGTGCGCAGTCACGGTGGAACGCCGGCAAGGACCTGTCGTGGGTGCCGCTCGACCCAGTGATGGTGGCGGAGGTCGGATACGACCACATGGAAGGGACGCGGTTTCGGCATACGACCCAGTTCAAGCGGTGGCGTCCGGACCGGACGCCGCAGTCGTGCACCTACGAGCAGCTCGAGGAGCCGGTGAACTACGAGCTCGACGACATCTTGTCGTAGCGGCTCGAGCTTGGGCCGGGTAGCCGATGAGGAGCACAATAGGCACACACACGTCGAAGGGAGATTGCCATGTACGACGTGATCGTCCTCGCCGAGCAGGCACTCACCACCGGTGACGCTGCCGAAGTCGTCTCGCTGCACGAGTCTATCGAGGAGCCGCGGCGCTATCACCTGCTGATCCCATGCGAGAACGCCCAGGTGCGGGTTGAGACGGCCCTCGGTGCGCTGGCCGCCAGCGAGGTGCTCGCCGCGCCGCCCGTGGTCAACGACGACCTCGACGCCGAGGAGGCGCAGAAGGTCATCGATGCGCACGCCCATGACGCAGTGTCGGTGAGTATCGCCGCGGTGGTGGCCTCGGGCCACGACGCGACTGGAGAGTTCAGTTCCGACGACCCCATCGATGCTCTCGAGCGTCTCGTCGCCGGCCGCAGCGCCGACGAGGTCATCGTGATGACCCGTCCACACGTGGTGCAAGAGTTCTTGCACCTGGACTGGACGTCCAAGGCTCGGCGGCGCCTCGGCGTACCGATCTTGCACCTGATCGAGCACGAGGACCTCGACGCCGAGTCCGGCACCGGCCAGGGCATCACCGGCATGTAGGAACGTGGCGTCGAGGCAGGCCACCGACGGTAGAGGGGACAGAGGTCGTCGCCGACGTCGGGGCTACTACCGCACCCGCGAGCGTGAAGTGACCGTGGGACCGCCGCTCTCTGCTGGTCAGCGGCGTAGGCCGCTGACCAGCGCCGGCGCGAGGTGTTGGGGTCGGGGGTGCGGTGAAGTTTGGCGTCTGCGGCGTGTGTCGGTAATTTCGAAGGTGCCGCTGGAGCAATAGGAGGTCAGCGGATGAGCGCCCCGCTTGGCTAAACCTCCTCCGGCCGACCAAGCGGGGTCAGCTCAAGCGACCAGCACACAACAGGGCCAGTCAGGCGTCTTCGCTGGTCACCCGCGCTTTCGGGACGGTTGCACCCGCATCGGCTCACCCGGCATCTTGGGGTACTCCGGCGGGTAGGGCATGTCACCCAGCCCTTCGACCTCGTCCCGTTCGTACATCTCCAGCAGAGGCTCCAGCGAATGGTGCACGTCGTCGATCTCGTCGTGCAGGTCGCCGAGCTCGGCAAACCGCGAAGGCACGGTCCGGAGCGTGAACTCGCGCGGATCGAGGCCGTCGAGCTCCTCCCAGGCGACAGGCGTCGAGACCGGACCGCCGGGTAGCGGCCGCAGGCTGTAGGCGCTCGCGATGGTGCGGTCACGTGCGTTCTGGTTGTAGTCCACGAAGATGGCGTCGCCCCGCTCCTCCTTCCACCACTTGGTGGTGACCCGGCCCGGCATCCGACGCTCCAGCTCTCGCCCGAAGGCGATGGCAGCGTGCCGGACGTCGGTGAACGTCCAGAGCGGCTCGATCCGCATGTAGATGTGGACGCCACGGTTGCCTGACGTCTTGGGAAAGCCACGGATGCCGAGGTCGTCGAGCAGTCCGCGAGCCTCGCCGGCGACCCGGACCGCGTCGGCGAAGTCGGTGCCCGGTTGCGGGTCGAGGTCGATGCGCAGCTCGTCGGGATGGTCCACGTCGGCTCGACGTACAGGCCACGGGTGGAACGTGATTGTGCCGATCTGAGCGGCCCAGGCAGCGACCGCGGACTCGGTGGGGCAGACCTCATCGGCGGTTCGACCCGAGGGGAACGTGATGTGGGCCGTCTCCACCCACGGCGGTGCGCCCTTGGGGATGCGCTTCTGGAAGAACGCGTCGCCGTGCGGATCGCTGCGGGTGGCCTGTTTGATGTCGGGGTGGACGCCCTTTGGCCACCGTTCGAGGGTGGTCGGCCGCAGATGCAACGCCCGCAGGATCGCCTCGCCGACACTCGCGTAGTACTGCACGACGTCGAGCTTGGATGCCTCCGGGGTCGAGTCGGTAGCAGGAAAGATCACCCGGTCGGCGCTGGTCACCCGCACGGTCGTGCCGCCTACCTCGAGCTCCGTCACCGCACCGGCCATGAGGGCAGCCTATCCAGAGGCGGCGCGGCCGCTGGAGACATCGCAGGGGCATCTGCCAACACCGCAGCCGCATCTTGATCACCTTTGTTCGGGTGGAGGTCTCCCTTTCTTCACAAACCTGGCTTAAGTTGACCCGGACACCCACACCCTCCCGATGGGATCCCCTTCGTGACCTCACGCACCCAGCTTCGCCGGCGGCTGCTCGCCGCTGCGCTCCCCCGGCGCCGTGGCCGCCGCCCTCATCACCGCGACAGCAGCTACGTCTTCCGCTACACGTTCTGGCCCAAGGAGAAGAAGAACGTCAGCGCCTTCCGGGTGGTCAAACCCGCAGACGCCGACCATGTCCCCCGGCACGTCGGCATCCGTGACGGTCACCGTCAGGTAACTGACGACCCGCTGTCGATGGCGGTGCGGACGCCAGTGCGCGTCCGACCCGCCGTCGCGCCGCGCGAGGTTTGCCCCCGCCGTACGCTTGGCTCATGACCACCAAGGTGACCAAGACCGAAGACGAGTGGCGCGAGCAGCTCAGCCGCGAAGAGTACAAGGTGCTGCGTCAGGCCAGCACCGAGCGGCCGTGGGCGGGTGAGTACGTCGACGCCAAGACCGAAGGCGTCTACCGCTGTCGCGCCTGCCGTGCGGAGCTCTTCCGCAGCGACACCAAATTCGACTCACATTGTGGCTGGCCGTCCTTCTGGGCACCGCAGGAGAGCTCGGCGGTGACGCTCATCGAAGACAGCTCGCTCGGCATGACCCGCACCGAGGTGCGCTGTGCCGCGTGCGACTCGCACCTTGGCCACCTGTTCCTCGGCGAGGGCTACGACAACCCGTCCGATGCCCGCTACTGCATCAACTCGATCAGCCTTAGCCTCGAGCCGGCCACCGACACCTGACCAGCCGCCGCCCTCCTTCCGCAGCGCGGGCTGGTCAGGGCAGTGCGGTGAGCAGATCCGTCACGGAGCGGCGTCGACCGGTGTAGAAGGGAACCTCCTCGCGGACGTGGCGGCGCGCCGTGCTCGCTCGCAGGTGCCGCATCAGGTCGACGATCCGGTGCAGCTCGTCGGCCTCGAACGCCAACATCCACTCGTAGTCGCCCAACGCGAACGACGCGACGGTGTTCGCGCGTACGTCGGGGAACCCGCGCGCGAGCTGGCCATGCTCGGCGAGCATCGACCGCCGCTCGCTGTCCTCCAGCAGGTACCACTCGTAGGAGCGCACGAACGGGTAGACGCAGATGTAGTCGCGGGCTGGTTCGTCGGCGAGGAACGCCGGGATGTGGCTCTTGTTGAACTCAGCTGGGCGGTGAAGTGCCAGCTGGGACCACACCGGCGCCAGCCGGGCGCCAAGCGCTGTGCGTCGAAACGCGTTGTACGCCGACTGCAGCGCCTCGGCCGTCGGCGCATGCCACCACACCAAGATGTCGGCGTCGGCCCGGAGGCCAGACACGTCGTAGATGCCCCGCACGGTGACGTCGTCGTCGGCCAGCCGTGCGACCAGCTCGTCGACCTCGACGATCTGCTGGGCGCGATCGGCGTCGGAGGCGACCGGGGCAGTCAGCTTGAACACCGACCACATCGTGTAACGGATGACGTCGTTGAGCCCGCGGGCCGTTTTGCCTTGCTGTGCACGCTTGCCGGAGTCGGGGTCGCTGGTCATGCCTTCATTGTCGCGGCCGGCCCCAGCGCCGCGACCACCCGGGTCGCCGCGGCCCGGCCGGTCGCGATGACGGCGGGGATGCCGACACCGTCGTACGCCGCCCCGCAGATCTCCAGCCCCGGGACGGCGTCCACGGCTGTGCGGATCCGGGCGACCCGGTCGAGGTGGCCGACGGCATACTGCGGCAAGGCACCTCCCCAACGGGTGACGTCCGCGTCGAGCAGAGGCGCGTGCAGCCCGGTTGCCTCTCGAAGGTCGAGCATGGCGGCGTCCAGGAGCTCTGTGTCGTCGCGCTGGAGCACCGCCGCGTCGCCGTGGCGTCCAACCGAGCACCGGAGTACGAGGAGGTCGTCGGGGAACCAGTCCCACTTGAGCGACGAGTACGTCGAGGCCTTGATCGTCGTGCCGTCGACGGGCGGCACGAGGAACCCTGACCCGCGGAGGTCGGCCGAGACGTCGGCTACGTTCATCGCCACCGTTACGATCGCGAGTGAGGCAGACTCGATCCGAGCGGCTTCGAGAGCGGCCGCCGGCGCCACCCTCGCCAGCAGCCGCGCCGTGGGGGCGGCGGGGACTGCGACCACCACGGCGTCGGCATCCACCACCTCCGGTGCCGCCGCTGACCCGACGACCAGCCGCCAGCCGCCAGCCGCCGGGTGGGTCATCAGCTCACGCACGACGGCACCGCGGCGCACCTCGCCACCAAGCCGTTCGATCTCGTCGGCGGTCGCCAGCGCCAGCCTGCCGACTCCGCCGGCTATGCCGGCGAACACCGGCCGTCGAGGCTGTCCTTCCGGCGGTCGGGCGGCCGCGGTCTCCACCTCAGCGGCCCTGAGCAGCGAGGGATGCTGCTTCAGTGCCGCGGTCACCTGAGGCCAGGCGGCGAAGAGCGACAGCTCGCTGCACCGCCCGGCGTACACCCCGCCGACGAGCGGCTCGACCAACCGGTCCAGAATCTCACGGCCGAGCCGCCGTGAGACGAGCGATCCGATCGAGGTGTCGGCGCTGAGGTCGACGGCAGGCAGCCGAGGCTCCAGCCGCGCCCGCGCCACCCCGGCGCGGCCGAGGATGCCCGACCTAGCCGCGACCCGGAGGTCTGCCGGGACGCCCATCAGGGTGGGAGGCAGCGAGTGCACGGCTCCGCGCGTCCATACACCGGCGTTGACCACGCGGGGATGCACGATGTCGGCCGCCAGGCCGACCGCCGAGGCATGGTCGACCGCTTCGGCGCGGCGGGCCAGCATCGATTCCGCCCCCAGGTCGACCGGCATACCTGCCACCTCGCCGAGACGCAGCTTGCCCCCCACTTGGTCAGCACCTTCGAGCACGGTCACCGCCAGGTCGGGGCGCTGAACCAGCAGCTCATGCGCCGCCGCAAGTCCTGCGATGCCTCCACCCACCACGACGACGTGGTGGCGCGGGGCGGGCGGGTCGGCGGTGCTCACCAACCCAGCCTTGCAGGTACACAACAGCCGCCGTGACCGGCCGCGGCGAAGTCGCGGGAACCATTTGGGTGGTTGGCACCTCTCATCTGTCATGGACACACACCTCCGCGGCCTCCGGGGCGCCACCTTCGCCGTCGTTGCCGTACTGCTCGCCTTCACCACGCTCGCCGGGTGCAGCGGCGGCGGTGACAGCGGCGGCGCCGCGAGCGGGTCCGACGCCCTGCACGGCGCGGCCGGCAGCGCCCAACGCGACTACAGCGGCGGCTCAGCCGGGAGCGACGTCCAGGCTGACGGCGCCCAAGCCGAAGACCTCTCCCAGGCAAGCATCGCTCGCGGCGAGAGCCCGAAGACCAAGGTCAAGAATGAGGCCCTCCTCACCTCCCGAGCACTGATCAAGACCGGCTCGGTCAACCTGCGAACCAAGGATGTCGGGCAGGTCCTCGCCGACATCACCGGGATCGTGACCGCGCACCGCGGGGAGATTGCCTCGGAGAGCACCACGACGAATGACAAAGGGAAGCAGGAACGCAGCCAGCTGCAGCTTCGGGTTCCGGTGAACGAGTTCGAGGCGGTCCTTGTCGAGCTCGAAGGGGTGGGCACGCTCGTCGAGAGGCACAGCGACGAAGAAGACGTGACCACGCAGGTGGTCGACGTCGATGCACGCGTACAGAGCGCCCGCGATGCCGTGGAGTCGCTGAACCGGCTGTACGTGCGCGCCACCACGCTCGGCCAGGTCATCACATTGGAGCGGGAGATCTCGCAGCGCCAGGCCGATCTCGAGTCACTCCTGGCGCAACAGAAGGCGCTCGCCGACCAGACAGCAATGTCGACCATCTCGGTGAGCGTCACCCGGGCACCGGACAAAGTTGTACCCGAGCCTCGAGATGACCAGGCCGGTTTCGTCGCGGGTATCAAGAAGGGCTGGGACGCCTTCACCGCCTTCGTGATCGGGACCGGGCACGCGGTCGGAGTCGCGCTCCCGCTCGGCTCGCTGTTCGCCCTGCTGGCACTCCTCGGGTGGGTCGTCGTACGCCGGCGTCTCCCCCATCGCGAGCCTCAGCCGACCGAGTAGACCGAGAAGTCGGCGTCCGGGTCGGCATCGGGCGAACCAGAAAACTGCGGCCACTAAAGTTCAGGAGTGTCCATGTACACCCGCGCCGTGGCGGCAAACGCTGGCCGTCCCTACGCCCTGCTCGCCGTCTTGACCGCGACGGGGTGGGCGGCCAACCACTTCTCGGCCATCGTCCCGGTCCTGCACGAGCAGCGTGGCTACTCCGAGCAGCTGCTCGCCGCGGTCTTCGGCCTGTACGCCGTCGGACTACTGCCCGGCCTGCTCGGCGGCGGTACCCTCTCGGACCAGATCGGCCGAGCCAAGATCGCCGTTCCGGGCGCCTGTCTAGCGGCCGGGGGCACCATCATCCTGCTGCTATGGCACGACCCTGTCGGCCTCGCCGTCGGCCGCCTGGTCGTCGGTCTCGGAGCGGGCGCCACGTTCAGCGCCGGAACCGCCTGGATGGCTGACCTCGACGGCTCACACGGCGCCACCATGGCCGGGGTTGCGCTCACCTCGGGATTCGGCGGTGGGCCCGTCGTCTCGGGCCTCGTCGCGGTTGCGCTGCCCGCGCCGTTGGTCATCCCCTTCGTGGTCAGCCTGGTCCTGTCGGTTGCCGCCATCGGCGGCCTCGTGGCCTCCCGTCGGCGGTTGACGCCCACGGCCACCCCGTTCGGCGCCGCCGAGGACCCGCGCCAGGACGTCCACGTGCGTACCAGCGGGCGGGCGCTCAGGTGGGCGCTCCCTATCGCTCCCTTCGTCTTCGTCTCAGCGGCGGTCGGCGTGTTCACGCTGCCGGCGCGGCTGCCGGCCAGCTACCCCGGCCCGATTCTGGCGGGCATGGCCGGCGGGCTGGTACTCGGAACCGGGCTGGCCGCTCAGTTCGCGGCCCGCCGTCGGGGGCGTCCCTACGGTGTGCACGGCCTCGCCTGCACCTGCGCCGGGCTGGTGTTGATGGGTGGCGCCGGCGACTCGGTCGGGTTGGTCGTGTTCCTCGCCTGCTCAGTGCTGCTGGGACTGGGCTACGGCCTCTGCCTGCACGGCGGGCTCAGCGACCTGGACCGCTGGGCACCGCCGGCCCGACGGGGCGCGCTCACCGGCATGTTCTACGTGACCACCTACCTGGGTTTCGGCGTACCCCTGCTGCTCGAAGTCGTGGAGCCGTCGTTCGGCACCCGGCCACCGCTGTTCGCCCTGGCGGCGCTGGCCGCGGTCGCCGGGCTGGTCCGGGCGGGCGCGGGCCGCCGCAGCCTTAGTCCGCAACTGGGAGCGTGTGCACCAGCTCGACGAGCCGGGTAAGCACGTCGGGGTCGGTGTCGGGCAGCACACCGTGGCCAAGGTTGAAAATGTGCCCTGGGGCGGCCCGTCCAGCCACCACCACCTCACGGGCGCGCGCCTCCAGCACGTCCCACGGCGCGAACACCAAGGTGGGGTCCAGGTTGCCTTGCACCGCCTGGCTGGCGTCGATCCGGGTCACGGCCACATCGAGCGGCACCCGCCAGTCCACACCCATCACCTCGACACCGGCGGTCGCCATGTCGGCCAGAATCTCACCGGTCGCCACTCCGAAGTGGATGCGCGGGACATCAAGATCGGCCACGATGGCGAAGACCATCTTGCTGTAGGGGAGCGCGTGCGTGCGGTAGTCGGCCGGTGAGAGGCCGCCGGCCCACGAGTCGAACAGTTGCACCGCCGACGCGCCCGCGTCGACTTGGACGCGCAGGAACTGTCCGGAGATGTCGGCCAGTCGAGTCATCAGGGCGTGCCACACGTCGGGCGCTCCGCGCATGAGCGCCTTCGTTTTGGCGTGCTCCTTCGACGGCCCACCCTCGATCAAGTAGGAGGCCAACGTGTACGGCGCCCCGGCGAAGCCGACCAGCGGCGTGACGCCGAGCTCGGCGACGACTCCTTGCACTGCCTCGGCGACGAAGGTCATCGCCTCGGGCTCGAAAGCCGGCAGCGCTTCGACGTCGGCCATGGCACGCACCGGACGGGCGATGACGGGTCCGACTCCCGGCTCGATGCTCAGGTCAGCACCGAGCGCCTTGAGCGGCAACACGATGTCACTGAAAAGGATCGCTGCGTCGACGCCGTGGCGGCGTACCGGTTGCAGGGTGATCTCGACGACAAGGTCGGGACGCATGCACGCGTCCAGCATGGCCACCCCGGATCGCACCTCGCGGTACTCCGGCAGAGAGCGTCCGGCCTGCCGCATGAACCACACCGGCGTCCGCTCCACGGGTTCGCCGCGGGCGGCGCGCATCAGGTCGGACTGTGCCGTCGAGCCAGCGGCGGTCTGCCGGCCCCTCGGGCTAGTGGCCCCGGGGGCAGAGGCCGCCGGGGAAGCGGCCGCCGGGGAAGGGGCCGCCGGGGAAGGGGCCGCCGGGGAAGGGACGGTCACTCCGCAGATCCTTGCACGAAACGCCGCCGGCTTCCTGCGGCGAGTCGAGACGCACGCCACCCACGAGACGACTTAGGCTCGAGTCATGGCCGCGCGCGGGGATGTCGATGCGCCTCCGAAGGAGTTCCGGAAAGCTCTCGACCAACTCAGATCTGCGCGGCTTCGACCCGAGGTTTTCTGCGAGGAGATGCCCGCGCCGCAGCGCATCGCGCCGTACTCCGCCGCCGTCAGCGCCGATGTCACCGTGTCCGGCACGGACGTGGGTGGCGGTCGACTCGTGCTGCTCTACGACCCCGTCGGCAACGACGCCTGGGAGGGAGTGTTCCGCTGCGTCGCCTACGCCCGCGCAGACATCGACCCCGAGATGGTCGCTGACCCGTTGTTGGGCGCCGTCGGATGGACGTGGCTGATCGAAGCGCTGGAGGGCCAAGGAGCGGAGTATGTCGCCCCAAGCGGCACCGTCACCAAGGTCGCCTCGGAGAGCTTCGGCGGGATGGCCGACGAGGACAGCAGCGCAGAGATCGAGGTGCGCGCCTCGTGGACGCCGCTCGGCCCCGTCGGTCCGCACGTCGCGGCCTGGGGCGACCTGCTCTGTATCGCGGCCGGATTGCCTCCGGTCCCGGCGGGGGTCGTGGTGATGCCCAACCGCCGCGGTCAACGCCCTCGATGAGCGCTCCACACGAGCAGACCCCACCCGCGCAGGAGCCCGTCGCCGAAGCCGCCCCGAAGCCGCTGCTGGAGCTTCGAGACGGCCTGTCGCCGGTCGTCTCGACGCCGGCGGCTCTCGACCGTGCGGTCGCGGCGTTCGCCGCCGGACATGGTCCGGTGGCACTCGACGCCGAGCGGGCGTCGGGCTACCGGTACAGCCAGCGGGCCTACTTGGTGCAGATGCGGCGGGCCGGCGCGGGCACCCTGCTGATCGACCCAGCCACCTTCGGAGACGTCCCCAACGACTCGTTGCTGCCCCTCGCCGAAGCCATCCGCGACGCCGAGTGGGTCATCCACGCTGCTAGCCAGGACCTGGCCTGCCTGGCGGAGCTGGGGATGCAGCCTGCCCAGTTGTTCGACACCGAGCTTGCCGGCCGCCTGCTCAACTACCCCCGGGTGGGGCTGGCCGTGATGGTCGAGGACCTGCTGGGCTACCGGATGCGCAAGGAGCACTCTGCGGTCGACTGGTCGAAACGTCCGCTGCCCGAGCCGTGGCTGGTGTACGCCGCCCTCGACGTGGAGCTGCTGCTGGAGCTCCGCGACGAGCTGGCGCGCCAGCTCGAGGAGGCCGGTAAGGCAGATTGGGCCCGCCAGGAGTTCGCCGCCTGGGCGCAGATGGGCCCGACGGCCCCTCGGATCGACCCGTGGCGTCGTACGTCGGGCATGCATCGCGTCCGCGGTCGACGCGGGCTCGCGTTCGTCCGCGAGATGTGGCGGACCCGTGACGCGTTGGCGCGCAAGCGTGACGTCACCCCCAGCCGCATTCTGCCGGACGCAGCTATCGTCGAGGCAGCGCAGGAAACGCCCACCTCTCGCACCGCATTGTCGGAGCTTGCAGGGTTCGCCACCCGTGGTGGCCAGCGCTACCTCCGCGACTTCTACGCCGCTGCCCTCGCCGCCGGCGAGCTTGCGGACCGGGAGCTTCCGCCGCTTTCCCCGCGCTACGACGGGCCACCGCCGCCGCGGAACTGGGCTGCCAAGCACCCGGTTGCCGCCGACCGGCTGGCTCGCTGCCGGGCTGCCGTCTCTGCCCTGGCGGTGGAGCACGATCTCCCGCAGGAGAACCTGCTGGCACCCGACGTGGTGCGGCGCCTCGCCTGGACCCCGCCCAAGCCACCGTCGGTCGAGCACGTGGTCGCTACATTGGCCGCTCTCGGAGCCCGCCCCTGGCAGCGTGAGCTCACCGCGGCGACACTGGCCGACGTCTTGGCTGCCGCACCTACTGTCAGCCCCGCCGATGTCGGCCCCGGCAGCTGCGCTGACGGGGCCGTCGGCGACTCTTCAGAGGCTTGACAGCCCTGCTGCGAGTAAAGGCCTCCTACGGGTTGTGCTGCAGAAATCTTCGTGAGTAAAGTAAGGCTCTCCTAACTGCCCAGGAGCGTCACGTGCTCGCGAACTTCCTGATCGGGCTGCGCGAGGGTCTCGAAGCCGCCCTCGTCGTCAGCATCCTTGTTGCCTACCTCGTCAAGACCAGGCACCGCGAACGGCTGCCGGCGATCTGGCTCGGCGTCGGCACCGCCGTTGCGCTCAGCCTTGCGTTCGGCGCCGTGCTGAGCTTCACCAGCCAGAGCATGTCGTTCGAGGCGCAAGAGGCGTTCGGCGGCATCATGTCGATCCTGGCCGTGGCGCTGGTCACCTGGATGATCTTCTGGATGAAGCGCACCGCCCGCTTTTTTAAGAGCGAGCTGGAGGGCAAGCTGGCCGAAGCTCTGACCGTCGGCAAAGCAGCCCTTGTCACGATCGCCTTCGTGTCGGTGGCTCGCGAAGGCATCGAGACGTCGCTGTTCATCTGGTCGGCAACCCAGTCAACGTCAGGTACGAGCCCTCTGGTGGGCGCCACGTTGGGACTTGGCGCCGCGACGGCTCTGGGCTACCTGCTCTACAAGAGCGCCGTCCACATCAACCTCGCGACGTTCTTCCGCTACACCGGCGCCGGCCTCGTGGTGGTCGCGGCAGGGGTTCTTGCCTACGGCTTCCACGACCTGCAAGAAGCTGGCTGGATACCCGGTTTGACCAACACCGTCTTCGACATCAGCGCCCAGGTGCCGCTCTCGTCGTGGTACGGCACCCTGCTCAAGGGTGCGTTCAACTTCAACCCGGCGCCGACGTACGTCGAGCTGACCGTCTGGATCGGCTACCTCGTCACGGTGATGACGCTTTTCCTGTGGCCGTCCACCAAGACGCCCACCGCCCAGCGCGCTCCGAGCGAGACCGCTCGGGCCTGATCAAGCTGTTCACACCTCCCCTCCGCCACTTCGAAGCACCGAAAGGCTCCTCATGCGTCTGCTTTACCCTGCCGTCACCGTCCACGCCGTTGTGCTGCTGGCAGCAGTCAGCGGCTGTGGCAGCGACGACTCGTCCGGGGGCGGTGGCGGTGGCGACAGCTACGACGTGACGGCCAACGACTCAGCCTGCGAGCTCGAGTCCTCCTCGATCCCGTCGGGCAAAGCGACCTTCAAGGTAGACAACCAGGGCTCGGACGTGACCGAGGTCTACGTCTACGGCAAGGACGGCGACGAGTTCACCAAGATCATGGGTGAGGTCGAAAACATCGGTCCGGGAACTTCCCAGGACTTCTCCGTCGACCTGGCGGCCGGTGACTACGAAGTCGCCTGCAAGCCCGGCATGACCGGTGACGGCATCCGATCGGTGCTGACGGTCACCGGAGATGACGAAACCGTTGAGGACGACGAGGCACTCTACGACCGTGAAGTTGAGCTCGTGGTCGAGGACGACGGCACCCTCGCACCGGTCACCGACGCAAGCAGCAAGGGCACAGTGGGCGAGAAGATCGAATTCAAGCTCGCCAACGGCACGACCACCGAGCACTACCTGGTGCTGCTCAACCCGTCCGGCGGCGAGGTCGCCAAGGCCGAGGCTGCCCCGGACGACGAAGCCGAGTTCGTGGCCGAACTCACCGACACCGGTGACTACACGATCCAGGTGTACGCCGGGGACGCCGAGAACCAGGCGAGCGAGCAGGTCTTCTCCGTCTCCAGCTGACAGGCCGGGCCAAGGCGCGGCGGGACGCCTCTGATGCCATCCGCATGATGTGCTGGAACGCCTGAGGGACGACATGGCCCGGGCCGGAGGAGAAGCGATGAGACGGCGTACTCGTAGCTCGCTCCACCTCCCAGTGACCGCGCTGGCGGTGTGTCTGGGTTTGTGCGGCTGCATCGACGAGACGACGCCGGCACCCCCGTCACGTCAGACCTCGGCGCTCTCGACCACGACCGCCACGACCGCCGCGAACACCTCGTCGGCCACCACCGAGCCGGAGCCGCCGTCCGACACCGAGCCGCCGTCCGACACCGAGCCGGCGTCCGACACCGAGCCGGCAACGACCGGCACCGGCACCAGCCGGGTGCCGCCCACACCCCGGCCCACGGCGAGTGGACCCGAGACTTCGGGCCGAAGGTTGCGCGCGGCGCTGATCCCGGCCGGCGAGCTGCCCGGTTTCAACGACACCTTCAGGTGGGACCGTCAACGCATCCGTCGCGGCCCCGGGCCGCACCCCCCACCCGCCTGCAGCCGGTCGAGTCTGCTCTCGATCGGCGGGGTCGCGGCTGCGCGCAGCGACTATCGGAGCTCCAGCGATGACAGCACCTACGCGGTCCAGGTGACAGCGGTGTTCCCCGACAAGCAGACTGCAGCCCGCTCCGAGAGCGTGCTCATCGCCTGGCACGATCGCTGCCAGCAGTTGCTCGGCCAGCAGGGCAGGACGAGCGCACGCGTCAGCAGCATCGCCGACGTGGCGACCGACGTCGGCATCGGCAAGCAGTGGTTGTCGACGTATCGACCTGTGCCCGGTGACCGCGAAGCGTCGTACTTCCACGCAGAAGGCTTCGTGCGAGCCGGTGACCGCATCTCGTATCTGGTCATCCTCTCCGCCGGTCAGGACTACAACTACGAGCCCGGCGAGGAACCGATGGCGAAGGCCCTCGAGAAGGCCGGGGACTACCTGCGCGACAACTGAGGGTGGCGCCTCACGATGACGTCGGCCTGGGAGGTCAGGTGCGGGCTCGCTGGCGCTCGCTGAACGCGCGCACCTTGGCACGGTTGCCGCACGCGCTCATGCTGCACCAGCGCCGGCGGCCGCGGCTGTCGATGAACATCCATCCGCACTCGCTGCCTGGGCACGACTTCACCAGCCGCACCTCGGGCGACGTCAGCATCTCGGCCGCGCTGAGGGCGAGGACGAGCAGAGGCATCTCGAGGCCCGTGGAACGAGGGATCTCCCAGCGCGCTGCACCGTCGGGACCGGGACGAAGTCGGGCCTCCCCGGCGGCGCGTTGCGCCAGTCGGGTCACCGGGCCGAGCAGCCTGGCGTCGGACGGCTCCCCGACTGCTGAGTGGACGCGCGTTCGGAAGCGCCGTGTCGCGACCAGGACGGCTGCGGCGCCTTCGGGGTCGCGCAGCGCCGCCCGGCAGAGTCGTCGCACGTCGGTCTCCTCGAGCAGCTCGACATAGCCGGCGAAGCGCGCCACGACCTCGTACGACCGCAACCACTCACCCCGTGGATTGGAACGCTCCCTCCAACCGGCGTACGTGTTGCAGAAATCGAGCGCGGGGTGTCCGCCCACGCGCTTCGGGAGGTAGATCCCCTCGACGACTACCCAGTGCATGTCGCCAATTGTGTCCTGATCCGTCATCCGAGATCGCGATGAGTCGAGACTAACCGCGATTTCTTTGCCTACCAGTTAGGATCAGCGGTCGTGATGCTGGCTCGCGAGAAGACGATCGTCAACCTCTGCACCCCACTTGCGGCTCCCCCGAGTCCAGAGAGCGGCTCCGCCGCTGGTCGGGGGACTGTCGGCGCGGCCGCACGAAGCTGACAAGGACCCCGGCTCGAGAGCCGGGGTCCTTGTCGTGTCGCAGTCACGGACTGACGGGGGTGTGCCACCAGGGTGGCTGTCCGCTCCTACGGGCTCGTGGGAGGCTCGAGGCTGTCGTCTAGGGGACGCGGATGGCCTTGAGGGGCTCCGTATGGCCACGACGGTCGTTCGAGCCGTACTGCCAGGGGTGCTTGAACGTCGCAGTCAGCCTGCCGTCCTCGGCCCGGGCGTCGGCGGCAGTGAGACCAAGCTTGCGCGAGCAAGCGGGCCAGGCACCCCAGCCCTGCGCGCGGAGAACCCGCTCCGCGACCACGATCTGCTCGCTCTTGCTGGCGAGGTCGGCCCGGGAGGCGTACGTGCCGCCTCCGAAGCTGCGCCAGGTGCTGAAGCTGAACTGCACCCCGCCGTAGTAACCGTTGCCGGTGTTGATGTGCCAGTTGCCGCCGGATTCACAGTTGGCCAACCGGTCCCAGGTGCGGGTCGTGGCAGCCTCGGCACTGATGCTCGTGGACGACAACGGGGCGGCGACCGCGAGGGCGGCAATGACGGCAACAGCGCTTCGTCGGACTCCTCGACGCTCGGGCCCACGATGGCGTGGCGGATGAGCCATCCAGAAACCTCTCCGCCGCCTGCGAAGTGAGCTGTCGGGTTCGGGCGGAAAGGTTCGCCCGGCCAGCGGTCTGTCGATCGCGTGGCTTCACCCCAAGGCGTTGTGGCTCGTGCGACTGCCACGACCCGCAACGCCGAACTGCACGGTTCCCCCGCTCCTGCCCCGTCGGGTGTGGTGCAGCCTGGGCGAGGTGGGCAGGACTCGGCGTACCCGACCAGGCGACGCTCCCAGCCGGAGCGACCTGAGCGACGCTAGCCGACGGTGCCGGCACGGGCAAGTGACGCACCCTGAGAATCGGGATGGACCGGTGGGGGCACCGCCTTCTTCAGCTGTCAGGTGGCGGACAGTCGCGTGAGCTCGTCGTCGCTGAGGATGAGGTCGGTGGCCTGTGCCGAGTCCTCGATGGACGCGGGCCGGCTGGCGCCAGGAATCGGCACCACGCAGTCCGACAGCGCCATCTCCCAGGCGAGACAGACCCGCTGCGGGCTGACTCCGTGTGCCGCGCCGATGTCGGCGAAGGCGGCATGGGTCGAGCCGAGCTCCTTGGCGACGCTGCTGCCCCCGAGCGGGCTCCACGGCAGGAACGCGAGCCCGAGCTCGGCGCAGACCGCGATCTCCGGCTCGCTGCTACGGAACGCCGGCGAGAACTGGTTCTGGACGGACGCCAGCGCAGATCCGAGGATCGCGTGTGCCGTGCGGATCTGGTCGGGGTCGGCATTGGAGATGCCAGCGCGCTGGATGAGCCCCGCGTCGTGGAGGTCCTTGAGACCTCCCATGGTCTCGTCGTACGGCACGTCTGGGTCGGGACGGTGGTGTTGGTAGAGGCCGATGGAGTCGACTCCGAGTCGGCGTAACGACGCTTCACAAGCGCGACGTAAGTAGTCCGGGCGTCCGTTAAGTCCCCAGGCGGCACCGTCGCGGGTATGGCCGCCTTTGGTGGCGACGAGCACCTGGTCGCCCGACCCGGCGTACGTCGACAGCGCCTTGGCGACTACCTCCTCGTTCATGCCCAGGCCCCGATCTGAGGGTGTGTAGGCGTCGGCCGTGTCGACCAACGTGACCCCGGCGGCGAGCGCAGCGTGCACGGTGGCGATCGCCTCGTCCTCCGACGGGCGCTCGTCCTCGGTCAGCGGCATGGCACCGAGGCCGACGGCCCCGACCTGGACGTCTCCGAGCTGTCGCATCTGCATGTCCCCAGCCTGCCAGGTGAGACGGGTGGTGCGTGCGCCGGGTGGGTGGCCGACACGAGCGACCCACCCGGTTCGGCCCCTGGTGCGCTCGATCGCTGAGGTCGCTGGCCCTCTCGACAGGGCGCTTGGCAACACCCGCGTGCTGATCCGCCGCTCGTCGTGAGCGCCCGACTCGACGAGACGATGCCCCCTGACTATCTGGAGCTGCTCGACGAGCTGGAGCCGCTCACGTTGTCGGCGGCCGTAGTACTCGGCCAGATGCGTTCGCTCGTGGTCGACCTGTTGGAGCTGAGCGGCCCCACGTACAGCGAAGCGATCGCCCGGGTGCCCGCCGGCCCCTGACCTCCGTATATCAACCCCTCAGGTGTCCTGGTGGGTTTGCTCCCCGGCATCACCGTCTGCTGACGCCCAGCGCTCGGCCAGCTGGGTGACGAGACCCAACCAAGCGCCCCGCCTCCCCGGGGGGGTGGGGCGCTTCGCGTCGTCTTGCTGACTGCGCTCCTCGCCGCTCAGAGACCGATGATCCGCGACGGCGGAGCCGTCAGACCGGGCGGGGTGTTGGCGTCGAGGTACGCCACCAGGTTCGCCAGGTCCTCAGGACCTCCAAGCCGGTTGGTGCCCGCGGTGAAGGCCGTGAACGAGTCCCCACCGTCAGCGAGGAAGTTCAGCGTGGCGACCCGGTATGTCTGGCTGACGTCGATGGCCACACCGTTGAGCGTCATGCTTCCAGGCACGACGTGCCCGTTCGCACCAGGCCCCGGCTGAGTGTTGGGCGGCGGAGCGGGTCCGTCCCATGTCCACTCGTAGCTGAAGCCGTCAGACACTCCGAGTGACAGCATCGGGCGCGAACCCCGAGCCGTGATCGGCTGATACTGCTGGTTCAACACATCCTGGATCTGCTGTCCAGTCATGTCGAGCGTCACCAAGATGTTGTTGAACGGGGCGACGTTGTATGCCTCCCGGTAGGTGACCTCCCCAGGTCCCTCTGGAGCACCTGCAGCGGGCGCGACCAGCAGGCTGGCCCGCACGCCGCCCGTGTTCATCAGCGCCAACTGTGCCCCACCGTCTTCCGGCGCCTCGGTGCCGAACAGGATCGCGTCGGCAACCAGATCCACCATCGGGGTCTCCTCGCACCGGCAGGTGCCGGAGTCGCCGGTGATGTCCTCGGTGACCTCCCCGACCACGGTGTTGCCGAGCGCATCCGACAACGGCTTCCAGAAGTCGACTATCGACGTCTCACCGGCGTCCTTGACCACGTCACGCGTCACCAAGTTGTTGGTGGCCGTGGACAGGTTGCGGATCACCTCACCGGTAGCCGGATCGACCTTGAGGTGCGTCTCGGTCAGCACCTGGCCGTATGACGCCGCACTGGTGACCAGCCTCGGGTTGCCGTCGGGGTCGTCGATCGTGCACACGTACGGCTGGTGGGTGTGGCCGGTGATGACGTCGTCGATCTCCGGGTCCAGGTTCTGCGCGATCGTCTTGATCGGGTCGGAGATGCCGTTGCAGGTGTTGATCGTCTGTGGGGACACCTGGTACCCACCCTCGTGCAGCAGCACGACGATCGTCTCGACACCCTGAGCCTTGAGACCGGCCACCTTTGCGTTGGCGGTGCCGACCTCGTCCTCGAAGTCAACCGCGCTGACACCGGCGGGGTTGACCAACGTGTCGGTTGCCTCGAGAGTCATCCCGATGAAGCCGATCTTGATGCCGCGGATCGTCCTCACCGTCGTACCTGGGAGCCACGGCAGGTTGGCGCCCGTCGACTTCTTCACCACGTTCGCACCGAGGTACGGGAAGTCCGTCCCGGCGTACGGGATGTCGTCCCCGTTGGCGTCCGTGAAGCACCCCTTCGGCGCCGGCTGACAGCCACCCTGAACCATCCGCTTCAACTCTTTCAGGCCCTCGTCGAACTCGTGGTTCCCGACGCTGGAGACGTCGAGGCCGAGCGCGTTCATCGACTCGACCGAGGGTTGGTCCTGGAACAAGCCGGACAGGAACGTCGACCCGCCAATGAGGTCACCGGCAGCGACCGTGAGCGTGGAGCGAGGCTGCTCGGCTCGGAGCGCTTTCACGTGAGAGGCAAGGTACTCGACACCTCCCACCGGTGGAGTGGTCGACGGCAGCGGGGACTGAGGAGGATCGTTGGCCTCCAGGTGGCCGTGATAGTCGTTGAACGACAGGATCTGAATGTCCCGTGCTGCTGGCGGTGTACCAGATGCGCTGCCGTACACCTCAAGCTCCGTCAGGTCCATGTACTGGCAACCTGCATACGGCGCACCTTCCGAGCAGACCTCGTCCGGCTGGCGGAGCTGCTCGACCTGGGAGTCGTCGATCCAGAACTTGACGTACTCGACGCCGGGGAGCGGCGCATCGGGCGAGATCTCGTTCACCCGACCGCGGTCCGCCGGGGTGAACGTTCCCTGCGCGACCTGCGTGAAGGTGTCGCCGTTGCTGGACACCTCGATGCGGTAGGGGCCGGTCGAGGCGCTGCCAGCGTCACCACAGGTGTTGCTCGGGTCGACACCGAAGGCCGACACCGTGATGGGCTGGGGAAGCTTGACCACCAGATACTTCGGCTCCGGCGTGTCCGTGGGGTTCCCGTCGCCGCGGTTCGTCGACCAGCCTTCTCCGTAGTTGAGGTCAAGCGCATCTGCCGGACCACAGCCAGGACCGTAGTTCGGACCTGTGAAGTCGTCGAGGGTGGCGCCTCCGGCCGTGGCCGCCCAATCGCGCCGCAGTTCGAAGTCGACCTGCGCCCGGCCAGCCCTCACATCGGCCACCTCAGTGGCGATGTCGTACCCGGGCGCCCGGGCAACGATCTCGGGGTACCGACCCGCGAGCACGTGCCTGATCCGGTAGTGGCCCTTCGGCCCGGTGACCGCAGAGTAGTTGCTGATCGACGACGAGTGGCCGGGGATGGTGATGACAGCGCCCTCGATCGGCGCACCTGTAGCGTCGTCGGTCACGGTGCCGGTGACCGCGTACCTCGGGGTACCGGGACGGGGCGGCACCTGGAAGTTCTCGATCACGCTGGCGTCGCTGCCGTCGGTGGCGGAGGCGAACCAGCCCATGCCGCGGCCGGCGAAGACCGACCAGATGTCCGCCCGGTGAGCCCCGTTGTAGATGGCGCGATCGGCGAGCACGATAGCGTCGCGCTCGTCGAGGAACGATGGGTCGGCCGGCGAGATGCTCATCGCTTCAGTCACGATCGCGTTGGTGACCGTGTGACCGAGTGCCCGGCGCAGGTCCCAAAGAGTCTGCGCCCAGATCTCGCCGTCGGCGTGCACCTCGGGCCCGCCCGTGGCGTTGCCGAGATCACCGAACGTGTAGCCACCGCGCGGACCAATGGCCTTCTGGCAGAAGCGGGACGTGGCCTTGACGAAGCAGTCGATCGACTCCGATCGCGTGATCGGCCGGTTGTTGGTCAGGTAGCGGTCGAAGAGCACCTCACCGCCCCTGTCGGTGTCCTTCATCAGCCGCTTGTAGACCAGGTAGTCCATCGCGTAGTAGTCCGACCACGCTTCGCCCATGGCGCCGGCGTGCAGACTGTTCAGGGTCGAGTTGCCGCCGGAGTCCACCACGAGGCGGTTCGACAACCCGTGGGTGTACTCGTGGTAGATGTTGTCGGCTGCGTCCGAGGAACTCGCCGGCAGGTAGGGGTCCTCCTGGGCGGTGGTGTGCGGGACGTGGTTGAGGTACATCTGCATAGTCGGCGCCCCACCGTCGGGCGGTGTGTTCATGTTCGCGTTGTCGATGTGGTTACCGTCCGGGAAACCGTCGCCGGTGGTGTTGGCGCCGTCGAGCACGTTCAGTCGCAAGGCGTCGCCACCCTTGGCCTCGAAGTTGCCCATCCCAGCCGTGAAGCCGATCGGGGCGTTCTCCAGGTAGTCGTGGAACCGGCTGGCCAAGATGAAGCCCTGCGTGCCGTCCTGGTTCTTGTTCGCACGCCAGGAGTACGCCCGGTTCGGAGCCCAGGTGCACGGGTATGCCTTGGAGCACAGCACCGAGTCGAGCTTGAACCTCTTGAGCAGGAACTGCGCCCGCGACTTCGTGCCGGGGATTCCTGTCTTCTCCTTGTTCTGCACCGTGTTGTCGTCGTTGACGTCGGCCCAGGCGCGGACGTACCTGCCGTTCAGCCAGGTGGCGTTCCTTGACAGGTAGTTCCGTTCGTAGATGTTGACCGTGCGCTGGTTGCCGCCCCTCGGAGCACCCGGGTACTGGTCGAATGCCAGTCCGTCGCCACGGTCCTTCTGGATCGTGCTGTGCCGATAGAGGGTCGACCCGTTCTTGGCGTCGATCACCTGCTGGAATGCCTGCTTCGGGCCGGGCTGCACGTACGTCGACCAGCCGCTGCGAAGACCACCCGGCGTGAGGAAGTAGACCAGCGAGGCGCTGTCGCCGTTGCTCCACATGGTGGCGCGCTCGGCGCCGGAAGTCGTGCTCGACGTCGCGTTCGCGACGGAGCCCGAGACGTCGTCGGCAGCCGCGGCACGCGCGGTGCCCGCGCTGAGCTGAGGGGCTGCGGTGGCAGCGGCGAGGTCCGTCAGATCGGCGATGGGAGCGCCCTGGACGGAGATGAGCTTGCCGTCCCGGGTGACATGCGCACGCAGACCGTTCCCGAAAACCGGAACGCCGCCGACGCTCTGCTGCCAGGACACGTGGCTGATGCCGTTGAGGTCGAGGCGCACCGTGGGGGTGGTCAGCGTGCCGAGGTCGTCGGAGTCGAGCCCGAACTCGGCGAGGTGCGCGCGGACGTAGTCCAGCGCAACTGTGGGGGCGGATGCGGCACGCGGCGAGGTGAGGAACCCGTCGAGTCTGGCCACGTTGTCAGGACTGCCGGTCAAGGGGTTGACCGAGACGACCGCGTGTGGCCCCAACCTGGCGCCCAGCGCCTGGATGTCGTCGCCCTGGTCGCGGAGCACCTTGGCCGACGCACGCGTCACAGCCTTGGCGTTGGACGTGCGCGAGTCGTAGTTGCCCACGGTGTCACGCGAGTCAGCCGTGGGGCCCGCGTGGCCCGTAGCAGTGCTCGGCTGGCCCGTCGCCGCACTACCCGTCGCCGCACTGGGTTGACGGCCGAGGTCCACCGACGCGTCGCCGGCAGGTAGCCCGGTCAGAGCACCCATCGCGGCAACGGTGGCTGCAGAGGTAGCAAGGGCTGTAAGGGCTAGGTGACGCGAGCATCCTCGTGGCCGGCCAAAAGACATACGATCCCCTTGATCAGGTGCGAGGCGTCAACACCACCAGTTGGCGGACACCGAGAGCACCATAGGTCACAGACCGCCCGGGAAGACAGGCGCAGCGCCGAAAACATCCTGCCGTCATCTGTCGTACTGCCGTTTGTACTGCCGCCACACACCTCTCACCGGCGGGGTGCAGCGCAGACGTTAGGAGGCAGACGTTAGGAGGCAGACGTTAGGAGGAGGTGTCGGCGTACCTGGCCCAGGCAAAGCAGTAAGCCCCGAAGCAGACGATCCCGGCGGCGACCAGGGCCAGCAACCACGGGCCTAATCCGGTGTCGAGCAGTTTGCGCAGGGCAACGTCGAGGCCGCCGGCCTTGTTGGCGTCGTAGGTCCAAGCGGCCCAGACGAACAGCGCCCCCACCACGCCGAGGGCAACTCCCTTGGCGGTGTAGCCGACCTGGCCGAGCCTCACCACCGTAGAGCCCGTTGACCCTGACGTTGCTCGACCATCAAGATCGCGCTCGAACTTCCGTTTCACTCCCTTGACGACGAGCGCGACCCCGACGCCGATGATCACCGCACCGACAGCGAACACGAGGAAGCGCCCCAAGGGCAGGTCCATCAGCTTCGCGGTCATCGAGTCCTTGCTGGTGGACTTCGACTTCGACTCCAGGGCAGTCTTGACCGACGAGACCGCGAGACCGGTGTAGAGGACAGCCTTGCCCGCAGAGGAGATGCGCTTCAACGTTCGCTTCGGGTTGTCTCGGCTACGGTGACCGACGAACGCCTCGATCCCCTGCCAGACGGCCATTGCGAGCAACCCGAAGGCGATGATCCACAGCAACACCTCACCGAAAGGTTCGGCGGCGATCTGCTGGAGAGCGCCCTGCTGGTCTGGTGCTCCCGAGCTGTCGCCGAACGCTAGCTGGAGTGCCAGCCATCCGATGAGCAGGTGCACGATGCCGTACGACGCCAGGCCCACGCGCACCAACCGTTCGAACCACGCATTGTCGTTGACCTGGTGGGCTGTGTTCTGCGCAGTGTTCATCACGGTCTCCCTCGCTCAGCCGGGACTCTACTAGTGGTCCGTGGGCGGCTGCACCGCTCCCGCCCCGCCTTCGTCGCTCAAAGGTCGGTCAGTGCCTTCTCGATGCGACTCACCGAGACAGGCTGGGGAGTCCGTAGCTGCTGCGCCCACAGGCTCACCCGCAGCTCTTCGATCATCCAGCGAATCGCCTGCAGCGCCGGATCCGCTGTCTCCCCGGGATGCCTGCTCTCCACCCGCTGCAGGTAAGCCGCCTGGACACCGGCGACGGTCCCCATCAGCTCAGCATCGCGTCGCGGGTCATCGAGCAGCTTGTCGAGTCGCTGCTCCATCGCAGCGAAGTACCGGGGGTAGTGCCGCAGCGCCTCCACTCCTGCATCCGACACGAAGCCTGGCGCCATCAGCCGTGTCCACTGGCCCTTGAGGTCGGAAAGCGCCGGCAGCAAGGCAAGCTCCACCCGCCCGGAGAGCCGACGGTCGACCACATGCGCCCGGCCGACGACCTCCCGAGCGAGGACGAGGACCTGCTCGGTGCGCGCCCGCCCGCCGCGGCGCACCGCCTCGACGAGCCTCTGGAAGGACTCGCGCTCCCACGCCGGACCACCGTTGTCGGCCACCAGGGCGTCGACCGCGGCGGCGTAAGCATCATCGAGGAGGGCGTTGGCACCGCCGGCAGGGTTGAGCGCGAGGGCGAGCTTGCCGGCGTTGGACATGCTGTCCGCGATGTCGCTGGCAGGTGAGGGGACAGCAATAAGCAGCAGCCGGCGAACACCCGACACCATCGAGGCCTGCTGCTGCTGCTCGGTGCCGAGCACCGCAATGCGCACCGAGGTGGCGTCGTCGACAAGTGCGGGGTAGCCGCGAACCTCGTGTCCGGCGCGGGTCTGGCGAAAGACCCGAGGGAGGTCCTCGAAGTCCCACCGGGTGAGCCCTGACCTCTCGAGCCCTGTCGCCGCGGCCGATACCGCACGGCCGGCTTGCGCGCGCAACTGATGTTGCAGCGCCTCGATGTCCTTGCCGACGCCGAGCTCGGCACCGGTGTCGTCGACCACCCGGAACGACGTGCGCAGGTGCGGCGGCACCCTGGCCAGGTCCCAAGCGTCGGGCGGCACGGCGACTCCCGTCGTACGACGCAGGTGGCGGGTCAGCGCGTCCAGCAGCGGCTCCTCCCCTGCCGTCACCGCCGCCAGGAAACCGCGGGCGACATTGGGGGCCGGGATGAAGGTGACGCGGAGCTGCTTGGGAAGCGAGCGGATCATGGCGACGACGAGCTCCTCCCGCAGCCCGGGCACCGGCCAGGAGAAGTCCTGGGCCTCGACCTGCGGCAGCGTCGCGACCGGAATGTCGACGGTGACGCCGTCGCGGTCGGTGCCCGGCTCGAACTGGTAGGCGAGCGGCAGCTCGACCTCCCCATGGCGCCAGACGAGCGGGAACTCCTCAGCGGTGAGCTCGCTGGCATGGTCCTGCACGAGCATGTCCAGCGTGAATGTCAGCAGATCGGGCGTGAGCTGTCGACGCCGTTTCCACCAGGCGTCGAAGTGAGCGGTCGACACAACGTCGACGGGGATCCGCTGGTCGTAGAAGTCGTACAAGGTCTCGTCGTCGACGACGATGTCGCGGCGCCTGGCTCGATGCTCGAAATCCTCGACCTCGTCGAGCAGCGCCTGGTTCTCGGCGAAGAACCGGTGGTGGGTGGTCCACTCCCCCAGCACCAAGGCGTGCCGGATGAACAGCTCACGGGCCACCGCAGGGTCGATGCGGCCGTAGTTGACTTTGCGCTCGGAGACGATCGGGACGCCGTACAACGAGACCTTTTCGAGCGCCACCACCGAGCCTCGGCTCTTCTCCCAATGCGGCTCGCTGTAGCTGCGTTTGACCAGGTGGCCGGCGATGTCCTCGGCCCACTCGGGCTCGATCCGCGCGTTGACGCGTCCCCACAGCCGCCCGGTCTCGACCAGCTCCGCGGCCATCACGAACGGCGGCTGGCTCTTGAACAAGCCGGAGCCGGGAAAGATCGAGAACCGGGTCCCGCGGGCCCCGAGATAGTCGCGCTTCTCTTCGTCGCGCATCCCGAGGTGGGACAGCAGCCCAGCGAGCATCGACCGGTGGATGGCCTCGGCCGCGGCGGCACTCTTGGTCAGCGGTACGTCGAGCTGCTTGGCAACCTGCCGAAGCTGGGCGTCAAGGTCCTGCCACTCCCGGACCCGGAGGTAGTTCAGGAACTCACGCTTGCACATCCTCCGGAAGCCGCTGGACGACAGCGCCTTCTGCTGCTCCTTGATGTGGCGCCACATGTTGAGGAGGCTGGCGAAGTCGGAGTCTGGGTCGGCGTAGCGGCGGTGTGCCTGGTCGGCCTGCTCCTGCCGGTCTGCCGGCCGCTCACGCGGGTCCTGGATGGACAAAGCGGCGACGATCGTGATGACCTCGCGCGCGCAGTCGTGGCGACCTGCCTCCAGCACCATCCGCGCCAGTCGGGGATCGACCGGCAGGCGCACGAGGTCTCGGCCGATCCGGGTCAACCGCGGCCGGCCGGCCTCAGCTGGTCGGGGACCCCGACCGGCGCGTCGCGACGTACGCCGCTTCGGTGGTGCGGTCGTGATGGCTCCGATCTCGTCGAGGAGCTGGAAGCCGGCCTGCACAGCCCGGCTGTCCGGCGGCTCGAGGAAGGGGAATCGGGCGATGTCGCCCAAGCCGAGGGCTGTCATCTGAAGGATGACTGCCGCCAGGTTGGTGCGCAAAATCTCGGGGTCGGTGAACTCCGGGCGCGCCTCGAAGTCGTCCTCGGCGTACAGCCTGACGCAGATGCCGTCGGCGAGGCGACCGCACCTGCCCTTGCGCTGGTTGGCGCTGGCCTGCGAGATGGCTTCGATCGGCAGCCGTTGCACCTTGGTGCGTGGGCTGTAGCGGGAGATGCGGGCGAGGCCGGTGTCGACGACGTAGTGGATCCCGGGCACCGTCAGCGACGTCTCGGCGACGTTGGTCGCGAGCACGACTCGCCTGGTCGAGTGGGGCGCGAAGATGCGACGCTGCTCGGCCGACGACAGCCGCGCGTAGAGCGGCAGCACCTCGAGCTGGTCGGTGACACGGCGTGGCCTCAGCTTCTGCAGCGCGTCCGTGGCGTCGCGGATCTCGCGCTCCCCGGAACAGAACACCAGGATGTCACCGGGGCCCTCGCTGATCAGCTCGCGAACGGCGTCGACGATGCCTTGGGTCTGGTCGTCTACGAGCTCGCGATAGCGCACCTCGACGTCGTACGTGCGTCCCGAGACCTCGATGATCGGCGCCGCGTCGAAGTGGGCGGAGAACCGCTGGGGGTCGATCGTGGCGGAGGTGATGACGACCTTGAGGTCCGGTCGGCGTGGCAGCAGCTGCTTGAGGTAGCCGAGGATGAAGTCGATGTTGAGGCTCCGCTCGTGTGCCTCGTCGATGATGATCGTGTCGTAGCGGCGCAGGTCTTGGTCCCGCTGGATCTCTGCCAGCAAGATCCCGTCGGTCATCACCTTCACCGCCGTGGCGTCGCTCGACTTGTCGGTGAAGCGAACCTGGTAGCCGACGAGGTCACCGAGGTCGGTGTCGAGCTCTTCGGCGATCCGCTCGGCGACGGTGCGGGCAGCGATGCGCCGTGGCTGGGTGTGGCCGATCACTGCACCGTCGCGCCCACGTCCGAGCTCCAGGCAGATCTTCGGCAGCTGTGTCGTCTTGCCGCTGCCCGTCTCCCCGGCGACTATCACGACCTGGTGGTCACGGATCGCCGCGGCGATGTCGGCCCTTCGTTGGGAGACAGGAAGCTGCGCGGGGTAGGTGATGGCGAGCGCTGCGCCCACCGGCGCCGGCGCGGACACCTCGGACGCGAGGCGCCTCTGCGTGGACATGATGGCTCAATTCTAATGCTTGCCCTTGGCTACGTCACCGGACCGACTGCTGTCAGGCTCCTCAGCATGACGATGGTGACCGCAGCATCGCGCGTGCTGCACGAGACGGGCCAGAGCGCGCGTATGAACGGCTCCGATTCTGTCGGTTGACCATGATGCAATGACTGACACGACCACCTGTCGGAGGGGTGGTTGACTGATCCGGTCGGTGAGGGACACGGCGCCTCGCCACGACCAGTCCGTTTACCGACAATGAAGGGGTCTTTGTGACCGACTCAACTCTCCCCCCCGAAACCACCGCCGAACCATCGACGCCTGACGACGGTCTCGACCCGCGCCGCTGGTTGGCGCTCGGTGTGATCGCCGTCGCCCAGCTGATGATCATTCTCGACGCGTCCATCGTCAACATTGCGCTGCCGTCGGCGCAGACCGATCTCGGTATCAGTGACGCCGATCGGCAATGGGTGGTCACGGCCTACACCCTCGCGTTCGGCGGATTGCTGCTGCTCGGCGGTCGGATCGCTGACTACATGGGCCGCAAGCGCACGTTCATCGTCGGGTTGCTCGGCTTCGCCGGCGCGTCCGCGCTCGGCGGCGTCGCCTCGACCGCTGGCCTGTTGTTCGCCGCCCGCGGCTTGCAGGGCGCCTTCGCGGCGCTGCTCGCACCGGCCGCGCTGTCCTTGATCACGGTGATGTTCACCTTGCCGAAGGAGCGGGCTCGCGCGTTCGGCGTCTTCGGCGCGATCTCCGGTGGCGGCGCTGCCATCGGTCTCATCGTCGGCGGCGTGCTGACGGAGTACGCCTCGTGGCGCTGGTGTCTCGGGGTCAACGTCCCGATCGCGCTGGGCGCCGCGCTGGCTGCTGTGCCGATCGTGCACGAGAGCAGGGCGGAGGGCGACACCCGCTACGACGTCCCCGGCGTTGTCCTTGCCACGCTCGGACTGGTGTCGCTGGTCTACGGCTTCACCGAGGCCGCAAAGCTGAAAGACCCGGGCCAGAGCACGGAGGTGCTCGGGTGGACCGCCGGTCCGACCCTGTTCTTCCTGACCGCGGCAGCCGTGCTCCTCGTCGCGTTCATCGTGTGGGAGCTGCGTGCGAAGAACCCGCTGCTCCCGATGCGGGTGATCCTCGACCGCAACCGGGGCGGCTCCTACCTGACGTTCCTGCTGGTCGGTGCGGGGCTGTTCGCGATGTTCCTCTTCCTGACCTACTACTTCCAGCTGACGCTGGGTTACAGCCCGCTGAGATCCGGTTTCGCCTTCTTGCCGTTCAGCGCCGGCATCATCGTCTCAGCCGGGATCGTCGCCCAGCTGCTGCCGAAGGTGGGGCCGAAGCCGCTGCTGATCCCCGGCCTAGTGATGGCCGTGGTCGGCATGCTGCTGCTCACCCGGATCACCCCGGACACGTCGTACTGGCTGCACGTGCTGCCAGCGCTGATTTTGATGAGCGTCGGTCTCGCGGGTGTCTTCATCCCAGCCTCCAGCACCGCCCTGGTCGGCGTCAGCCACCACGACGCGGGGGTGGCGAGCGCTGTGCTCAACACCGCCCAGCAGGTCGGCGGATCGCTCGGTCTGGCGCTGCTCAACACGTTGTACGCCGGTGCGGTGACCGGCTACGTCAGCGACAACCTGCGCGATCCGGCCGACGTCAAGGAGGTGACCGGGCTCGCCTTCGTGCACGGCTACCACGTGTCGTTCTTCTGGGGCGCAATGTTGCTGTTCCTGGCGCTGCTGACAGTGCTGACCCTCATCAACGTCAAGAAGCAGGACGTCCCGACCGAGCGCGGTCTGGTGCCCGCCTGACGCCCCCCACCGCAGCGCGCCGCGGCCCAAAGATCCGAGTCTGCGGTCGCCAGAGCAGCTTCACGCTCGGATCTCGCCGCGGCGCATCACTAGTGCAGCGCAGGGCCCGGCGAATGAGCTTGGTCTGGGCAAGCGACCCCTGCGCCTGCTAGACACTTCCTTGAGAGCCGCCGAAACTCCTTCCCTGTCACCAGTTCAGCCGCAGCGCACCTGCTGCAGGACGGAATCGTTATGACTGGCACCCATCGTCTGATCGCCGTGCTGATCGGACTCCTCTAATTCGCCGCCGTCCCCCTCGACCCGGTCCATACAGCGTCCGCGGTCACCAAGCTCTCCGACTCGTCGGCCGCGTCGCAGCTGCGGGCGTCCGGCATCACCCGGTCCTCGAGCGGTGGTTGCACCAACCGCTACAACGCCACGTGCATGGCGTACGACCAGATGAACCAGTCGACGGTATCGGGCATCAAGGCCTACCGGGGGTCAGCGGCTGCGCGGTGAACATCGCCGGCGGCACTCAGGTCGGGCACGCCAGCGGCACCTGCAGCCGCTTCAACGGCCGCAAGGTCGACCTCTCCCGCTCGACCTGCAACGACGACTACGTCCGCAACCACTACTCCTACATCGGGTTGCGCGGTGACGGCTACCCGATGTGCCGGGCCTACTCGGGCAACATCTCCACCAACAAGGGCAGCCACTGGGACGTCACCTACTACAGCTGCGGCTGCTGACCTTGCCGCGTTCGCGTCGCGGTGGCCCGCTCCACCGGCTGCTGACCACGCTCACCCGCCGTCGACCGGTGCGAGCGGGCACCCGTTCTGCACCCGCGCCTGCACCCGGCCCGGGCAACCACGGCCTCGTCCTGGAGTACCGGCCGCGCCTCGACGGCCGCCCTGATCCTGGTGAGGTCGTCTGGACTTGGGTCCCGTACGAGGACGACCCCGCCCAGGGCAAGGACCGGCCGGTCCTCATCATCGGCCGCCTCGACGACGACCTGGCCGGGCTGATGCTGACCAGTAAGGATCATGATCGTGACGCCGAGCAGGAGTCACGGCGTGGACGGCACTGGCGCGATGTCGGCACCGGCGCTTGGGACCGCGAGCGGCGTCCCAGCGAGGTACGGCTGGACCGGTTGATTCGAGTGCAGGCGACGTCCGTACGCCGGGAGGGGGCCGCGGTCGACCAAGCGCTGTTCGAAAACGTCGTCGCCGAGGCCCGTCGCTACCTGCCCTGACGCAGCGGGGTCAGCCGAGGACGTCGTCGACGAAGCACCAGCGCCAGGCCTCCCCCGGCTCGAAGCTGCGCATCACCGGGTGCTTCACCTGTCCGAAGTGAGCACTGGCGTGTTTGCCGATCGACGAGTCGCAGCAGCCCACGTGCCCGCACGACATGCACAGCCGCAGGTGCACCCACGCCAGATCTTCAGATATGCACTCCTCGCAGCCCTGGGGCGTCTTCGGATGAGGGGTCTCAGCGAGCTCGTCGAGATGCTCGCATGCGCCGTGGGTGATCGTGGACGTCAGCTCGCCGACGCGGTTCTCGTCACTCCACCGCTGCCCCAGGTCGAGCACCGTCTCCTCGACGTCAATCGATGCGACCACCCGTCGCATCACGTCATCGGGGACGGCTCCCTCGTCGCGCAGCCTGATGAGCTCATGACGTTCCGCCTCGATCATGGCTAGCCGCAGTCGCGCGTAGGCCTGGCTGGGCGTCTCGTCGGTTCCGCCGAGGCGCTCCCACAGTGCGTCGGAGCGCTCGTTGCTGCGTCGACGTACCCGGTCCAGGACCTCGTCGCGATCGTCGTCAGTCCGGATCTCTTCCAACCGTCGCAGCCCGGCCGCCGAGGCACGCTGAGCCACGCTCGCTGCCTGCAGCGCGTCCTCGCCCGGGTCCGGCCCGGTGAGGCCCAGGTGACGCAGGACCCAGGGCAGCGTCGACCCCTGCAGCAGCAGCGTCGCCCCCACCACCACCAGCGCGATCAGAATCAGCACCTCCCGCTCCTGCGTCTCGTCCGCTGGCAGGATGAGCGCCGCAGCGAGCGTGACCACACCGCGCATGCCGGCCCAGGAGATCCCTGCGGGATAGGTCCACGGAGGGAACGGGTCGTTCCTGCGGATGGCCGGGATCAGGCGCGGCAGATAGGTCGCCGGAAACACCCACAGCGGCCGCACCACCATCACCGTCAGGGTGATGACGGCGCAGGCCACGGCGATCCGCTGGACCCCCAGGTTGCTGTCGCCCGCAGCTGTCACGATGGAGCGCACCTGGAGCCCGATCAGCAAGAAGACGGTGTTCTCGAGCATGAACTCAAACGTCCGCCAGTTCGTCCGTTCGAAGACTCGCGACGACGCCGACTGCATCAGGTGAGAACGGTGCCCGAGGATGAGCCCCGTGACGACCACTGCAAGGACGCCCGAGAAGTGCATTTGCTCGGCCGCCAGGTAGGAGATGAACGGGGTCACGATCGACACCGCGGTGTCGGTGACCTCGTCCTGGATGCGCTTGCGGATCTTCCCCGTCACGATCGCGACTGCGACCCCTACCAACACACCGCCCACGGCGGTGGTCACGAAGTCGAAGCCGACCTCCCACACGGTGACCGTGCCGCCGAAGGCGGCGATCGCCGTCCGCAGCGCGACCAGCGCCGTCGCGTCGTTGACCAGGCTCTCACCCTGGAGGATCGTCACCATCCGTCTCGGCATACCGACCCGGCGGGCGATCGCGGTCGCCGAGACCGCATCCGGCGGGGAGACGACGGCGCCGAGGGCGAACGCCACGGCGGGCTTGATCGGCAGCAACCACCACGCCACCAACCCCACCACGACCGTGGTGGTGATGACGAGTCCCACCGAGAGAAGCGCGATCGGGCGCTTGTTCGCACGGAAGTCGGTGACCGACGTACTCAGCGCAGCGGCGTACAGCAGCGGAGGGAGAAAACCGACCAGTACCAGGTCGGGACTGAGCTCCACATCGGGCACCTGCGGGATGAACGACGCCACCACTCCGACCACGACCAGGAGCAACGGCGCCGGCATCGGAAGCCGGCGCCCGAACGCCGTCACCAGTGTGACGACAGTGATGAGAGCAACGACTCCGACCGCGATGTGCACGGAGGAATCCTCCCACCCCGACCGACTGCCCCTACATGCCGTCTCGGCGCCGACGGTACTGCTGACGCATCGTCCGCGCGGTGTCGACAACCTTGCGGGTGCGCGATGCTTCGGCCTGACGGGTGCGGAACTGGTCGGGCGTCATCTTCTTCGACACGTTGGCGTGGGCGATCAGCTCAGGCAACGGGACGGGCGCGGGCGGGTACGCCGCCACTGGCTCACCGCCGCTGAAGACGACCCAGTGCGTCTGCCCCTCATGCATCGCCATCAAGATGGCGCCTTCGATCACCGTGTCTGCATGTTTGACAGCGGTACGCCGGGCTGTCTGCACCGCGAATGTCCGCCCGGCGGCGACGGTCACCGGTGCCGCGACATGTTTCCAGACGAGCTGGGCCTGCGGACCATACTTGACCAGCCTGGTCCCAACCGGCTTGATCCAACTCACGCCTGACACCCCTTTCACGCGTCGGCCCGCCCGACCGCCGCAGCGACCGAGGTCGGGTCCATCGTAGGACGGAGCCGACTCACGGGCCGAGAATGTCTCGCATCCGGGCGATCTCCGCCCGCTGCGACTCGATGATCTGGCCCGCAAGCTCCTGGGCGTCGGGACTGCTGCCCGCGTCGAGCGCGTCTCGTGCCATCTGGATGGCACCCTCGTGGTGCCCGATCATGCCCTCGAGAAACAGTGCGACCAGCCTGTCACCCCTGGCGCCTTCGAGCGCGGTCATCTGGTCGACGGACAGCATCCCGTCCATCCCGTCCATCCCGCCGTCGTCGGCACCCCAGTCCTCGAGCCATCCCTGCATCAGCTCGATCTCCGGTGCCTGTGCCGCCTTGATGTCTTCGGCGAGCGCGACCACGTCTGGCTCGACCCCGTCAGCCTTTAGGACGAGCCCGCTCATCTCGACCGCCTGCTGGTGGTGCGGGATCATCATCTGGGCGAACTTCACGTCCGCACCGTTGTGGTCGGCGTCGGACCCCGTCGAGCCT
>JACCVZ010000393.1 GCA_013697905.1 Nocardioidaceae bacterium | reverse complement strand
GCGGCCACCCAGGGCAGGGTGACCGCCACTGCCCTACGCGAGGCATTGCCGGGTGCCGACGGTGTAGCGGTGCTGTCGTGGGATCGCGGCGACGAGTCCCATGTCGAGCCAGCAGCGATGCGAGCCATGATCGGCGCCGGGCAACGAGGGTTCGACGTGGTTCTCGCCGACCTACCCCGTCGCCTCGACGATGCCGCGGTTGAGGCCGTTGCACTGGCCGATCTGCTGGTGATCGTCTGCACCGGTGACGTGCGGGTCGCGGCGAGCGCCGAGCGCCAGCTCGCGACGTTGCGTCTGCTGTGTGGCGACATCCGGCTGGTGGTGCGGCAGGCCTCCGGAGCTGATGTCTGCGCCGACGACCTGGCTGCGACGCTGCAGCTTCCCCTGGCGGGGGAGATTGCCACCCAGCGCGGCCTCGAGCGCAGTGTCAACGAGGGCCTCGGCCCGGTGATTCGTGGTCGCTTCGGCTTCCAGTGCCGACGACTGCTCGCTGCGCTGACCCGACCGGCGGCTACGGTCTCATGAGCCCGGTCGACCCTGCCCTCCTCGACCGGGTACGGTTTCGGTTGGCCCAGCACAGCGCCGACCCGACCCCCGCCCGGGTGGCCGAAGCGCTTCGTCGCGAAGGCCGACTCGTGGGCGATGCGGCTGTGCTGGGCGTCGTCGACGCCCTGCGTGCCGACATGGTGGGCGCTGGCCCTCTCGATCCGCTGCTGGCCAGGGAGGGCGTCACCGACGTGCTCGTCAACGGTCCCGAGCAGGTGTACGTCGACGTAGGCTGCGGCCTCGAGCGGACCGATGTCACGTTCGTCGACGATGACGCCGTCCGCCGGTTGGCCCAACGCCTTGCCTCCTCGGCGGGCCGCCGCCTCGACGACGCGTCGCCGTACGTCGATGTGCGGCTGCGTGACGGCACGCGCTTCCACGCGGTCCTGGCGCCGCTGTCGCGACCGGGCTCCTGCCTGTCCCTGCGGGTGCCTGCCCGGCGCGCCATGAGCCTCGACGAGCTGGTGGCGTCTGGGAGCACGACAGAGACAGGCGCCGCGCTGCTGCTCGACCTGGTGCGGGCGCGGTTGGCGTTCCTCATCTCTGGCGGCACCGGGAGCGGGAAGACCACTTTGCTCGCCGCACTCTTGTCGTGCGTGGACAAGCACGAACGCCTGGTGCTCGTCGAGGACGCCAGCGAGCTGCGGCCTCGACATCCGCACGTGGTGTCCTTGGAGGCTCGGCAGCCCAACGTCGAAGGCGTTGGGGAGGTGGCTCTGCGCGAGCTCGTGCGGCAGGCACTGCGGATGCGTCCCGACCGCCTCGTCGTCGGGGAAGTCCGCGGCGCCGAGGTCGTCGACCTGCTTGCTGCGATGAACACCGGCCACGAGGGCGGGTGCGGCACCGTGCACGCCAACTCCGCGCGGGATGTGCCGGCGCGGCTCGAGGCGCTCGGCGTCGCCGCCGGCCTACCCCGCCAGGCGGTGCACTCGTTGCTGGCGTCGGCCCTGCAGGCGGTCGTTCACCTTCGGCGCGACCACGCCGGCGTGCGGCGCATCGATGAGCTCGCCGTGACGCGGCGGGACTCGCACGGGCTCGTCTGTGTCGACACCGCGATCCGCTTCACCACGGCGGGTCGGCCGGTGAGGGGTCCGGGGGCTGACGAGCTTGAGCGGCTGTTGACAGAGGCAGCGCGATGACCGGCGGGGCCGGCGTCCCTTCCGCTCTGCTCGCGGCCAGCGCCGCCTTCGGTGCTGTCTGGTCGCTCCTTGCCTCGACCTCCGCGATGCGGCGGCGCCTGGCTTTGCGGCAGCACGGTTCTCGCGGACCAGTTCTCCGCCGGATGACCGCGGGGATCGCCATGGCCGCGTGTGCGGCGTGGCTGCTCGTCGGCAGTGGAGCACGGCTGGTCGTACTGGCGTTGGCGGTCACCGCTGTCGGCTCCTTCTCCTATCGGCTAGTGAGCTCGTGGCGGGAGCGCCGTCGACGACGGGGCAGGACGCAGGCAGCCATCGGTTTGTGTGACGCACTGTCGGCGGAGCTTCGAGCCGGCCTCCCCGCTGTCCAAGCGGTCGAGAGATCGCTTGTGACGTGGCCAGAGTGGGGTGTGATCGTCACCGCGGCACGGCTGGGCGGAGATGTTCCCGAGGCGATGCGAGCCGCAGCTGCCGAGCACGGCGCTGAGGGTCTGCGCGCCGTGGCAGCGGCGTGGGAGGTCGCCGACCGGTCCGGAGCGGCCCTGGCCGAGGTTCTCGACCAGGTTGCTGCCGGGCTTCGCAGCGACGACGACGCCCGGGCGGAGGTCGTCGCTGCCCTGGCGCCGCCTCGCGCTACGGCAAGGATGCTGGCCTGCCTGCCGGTATTCGGGTTGGGGCTCGGGGTGTCCATGGACGCTCATCCGGTCGACTTCCTGGTGCACACCGATCTGGGCCTGGTGTGTCTGGGCGGTGGCGTCATGCTGGCCCTGCTGGGCGTGTGGTGGGTTGAGCGCATGGCCGATGCGGCCGAGGTGTAGTCGTGGTGCTCCTCGCGGCGCTTGCGGCGTTCGCCGCGCTGTGGTTCGGGTCCTCGCACGCTGACAGCCGCAGCCTCAGGAGGTTACGCAGCTGCGACGAGCGGCAGCCCGTTCCGGCTGCTTCGTTGGCATCTTCGTTGGTGGAGGACGCCCGGCACCGCGGCATAGTCTGCATCCTCGCGTCGGGCGCGACCGGGTGGCTGGTCGCTGGTCCCGGCCTGGGTGCTGTCGCCGCCGTCCCCGTCGGCCTCGGGTTGTCGTGGTGGTTGGGCACGTTGGAGCCGCCTAGCGTCGCGCGGGCACGTGAGGAGATCGCCCGGGACCTGCCGGTGGCGGTCGACCTGCTGGCAGCGTGTGCCCTCGTCGGCCGGCCGCCTGACCAGGCGTTGACACTGGTGATCCGGGCCGTCGGGGGAGCCCTCGGGGCTCGTCTGGAGACCGTGATCTCCCGCTTAGCTCTCGGTGCGGACCCGCACGTCGAGTGGCGGCGGATGACGGCGGACGCTGAGCTCGCTGGCTTGGCGCGCACGATGCTGCGCACGCTCGAGTCCGGGGCTCCCCTGGTGGAGGGACTGACGCGGCTTGCAGCCGATCGACGGCGCGAACGCCGAGCTTGCGTTCAGGCGCGGGCTCGGACCGTCGGTGTCAAGGCGGCTGCTCCATTGGCTGTCTGTTTCCTTCCGGCCTTCATGCTCATCGGCGTCGTCCCGACGATTGCCGGCGCGTTCACCCACCTTGCCCTCTGACTTTTCCCCAGGGTCGGCATGGGTCGCCTCGGTCAACAGATGCCAAAACCCTTGTGGGAAAAGAACCTCAGCGCAGCTTTGCTGAGAGACCAGTTGACATCCACGTCGTGGTCGCAGGGCCGCGACGACCCGAAAGGACACTTCATGACCACCACCATCAGTTCACCACTCTCCATCCGTACCGAGGACGGCATGAACACGGCTGAGTACGCGGTCGGCACGGTCGGGGCCTGCGGCTTCGCCGGGATCCTCTACAAGCTGCTCACGTCCGACTGGGGCCAGACCATGCTCCAGTCGATCTTCGACAAGGTCCTCACGGTGTTGCCGTTCTGACCCACGCCGGGTGGGCCGGTCACTTCCGGCC
>JACCVZ010000383.1 GCA_013697905.1 Nocardioidaceae bacterium | reverse complement strand
ACGATGCCCCTACCCTGCTCGACTTGTGCTTCGCCCTTCTCGACGGCGCCAAGATCATGCCGTACTACTTCTACATGTGCGACATGATCCCGTTCAGCGAGCACTGGCGGGTCTCGGTGGCCCGGGCCCAGGACCTGCAGCACGCGATCATGGGCTACCTGCCTGGGTTCGCCACCCCGCGCATCGTCTGCGATGTCCCGTTCGTCGGCAAGCGCTGGGTGCACCAGCTCGAGGCATATGACCGCGAGCACGGCATCACGTCCTGGACGAAGAACTACCGCACCTCGATCGAGCGCACCGACCCCGAAGCGCTGACCCGCACCTACGAGTACTTCGACCCGATCCACACCCTTCCCCAGGCCGGCCAGGACTGGTGGAAGCAGCACGCGGGCGACGTGCTCGCTTGGGCCGAGGAGGCGGCCAAGGCGTCGCGGGCCGCCGCCGAGCTCCAAAAAGCCCTCCCCGTCTCCCTCGCCTGAACAAACACCCCCACCCTGGTCCCCATCCCCACCCTCCGTTGACCCGTCACATATCAACGTTGACCCGTCACATATGAAGGCTGCGCCCGTCACAAATGACGGTCCCTGATCAGAGCCGGCAGGCATCGGGCGCCGTCCCGAACGTCGAGCGGGCCATACTCCTTCGTATGAGATTTCGCGCCACTGTCGAGCTCGGCGGCAAGACCGCCACCGGAATCCGGGTGCCGGGCGACGTCGTAGCGGGGCTCGGCTCGAGCAAGAAGCCCGCTGTCCAGGTGACCGTCAACGGCTACACCTACCGGTCGACCGTCGCCGTCCGCGGCGAGACACCGCACCCCGCGAGGTGGCCGTGCCCCCGGACTTTGCGGCTGCCCTCGCCGCCGACGCACAGGCGATGCGCTTCTTCGACGGGCTCTCCTACAGCCAGCAGCGGTGGTTTGTGCTGGGGGTCGAGGGCGCCAAGAAGGCCGAAACCCGCAAACGTCGTATCGGGGCGGCGGTCAGCAGGCTCCACGAAGGACGCGGACAGCTCTGACGCGGACGGCTCGGAAGGCGGCAGCGACGCCGCCAAGGCCACAGCCCGCGGACCCGGTGGGACCCGGAGGTGCTCAGAAGTCGACGGCGCGGTTCTCGAACGGGGTCGACAGCACCATTGTCGTCCGGGTGGACACGTTGGCCTTGGCCCGGATGCGGGCGAGCAGGTCCTCCAGGTCACTGGGCTCGCCGACCCGCACCTTGAGGATGTACGACTCGTCACCTGCGACCGAGTGACAGGCCTCGATCTCTGGTATGTCCGCCACCCGGTCGGGCGAGTCGTCGGGCTGCGACGGGTCGATCGGCCGGATGGAGATGAACGCGGTCACCGACAGCCCGATCTCGCGGAAGTCGAGGTCGATGCCGTACCCGCGTATCACGCCGCGCTGCTCGAGTCGCTTCACCCGCTGGTGTACGGCGGACGTCGAGAGTCCGGTCTGTTTGCCTAGATCGGTGAACGACATCCGCCCGTCGGCCGCGAGCAGTCTGCAGATGTGCCGGTCGACGGCCTCGAGCTCACGGGTGGCCATCCCGCTCACCCCGCCAGCACGGTCAGCGCGCGCGTCGTCGTGTTGAGGCGGTCGAGACCGTCGTCGGTGGTGACGACGATGTCCTCGATTCGGGCGCCGTGGCGGCCGGGGAGGTAGATGCCGGGCTCGATCGAGAACGCCATACCGGCCTCCAGAACCAGCTGGTTGCCTTCGACGATGTAGGGCTCCTCGTGCGTCTCCAGGCCTATCCCGTGACCCGTGCGGTGGACGAAATAGTCGCCGAAACCACCTTCGCGGATCACCGTTCGCCCGACCCGGTCGACCGACTCGGCCGTCACCCCGGGCCGTGCGTAGTCGCACTGGGCGCGCTGGGCGTCGCGCAGGATCTCGTAGTACTCCGTCACCTCGGCGGGAGGCTCGGCGCCGACCGCGTACGTGCGGGTGCAGTCGGACCGATAGCCCTCCTGCGTGCTGCCGCCGATGTCGATCACGACGGTGTCGCCGGACTCGATCTCGCGCTCGGACACGCCATGGTGCGGCGATGCACCGTTAGGCCCGGACCCGACGATGACGAAGTCGGCGGCAACGTGCCCCTCAGCCACGATCGCGTCCGCGATGAGCGTCGCTGCCTCACGCTCGGTGCGGCCAACCTTGAGGAACTCCCCCATCCGGCGGTGGACCCGGTCGATCGCGGCACCCGCATGCTGCAGAGACGCGACCTCGTCGGGCGCTTTACGCATCCGGAGGTCGGTGAGCAGCCGACCGGCGGCTCGCCACGTCACGTCGACATACGCCGCCTGTAGCGTCAACAGTCGTTGCGCCCACATGTGGTCATCGACGGCGACCCGACCCGCCCCGGAGAGGATTGCCGTCGCCACGGCGTACGCATCGTCGGTCTCTTCGTGCGTCACGATGTCCATGCCTGCCAACGCGGCCGGAGACCGCTTCGCCTCGGCGACTTCCAGTGCGGGAACGACGAGCACGGGGTCGCCAGCTTGCGGCAGCACCAGCGCCGTGAGCCGCTCCAGTGCCTTGGCGTCGTAGCCAGTCAGGTAGCGCAGGTCGGAGCCGGGTGTGACGATCAGGCCGTCGATCGTCGCGTCGGCGAGAGCGCCTTGGACCCGCTGGATGCGGGACGCCAGGTCTGCTGTCATGCACCTAGCCTAAGCGGTGTTGCACCGCCTTCGGCGAATCATTTCGGCACAGAGCACCCCAAACGTGCGAGGCGTCCGCACGAGAAATTCAGCGCCTCGTCAACGCGGGCCGCGACGTTGACGTGTCGTCGGATGTCTCGGACCAGCCTGGGCACGAGTCGTGCCCGGGAGGCCCGCTCGGCTGGCGTGGTGTCGACGACGCCCAGGGCTCGGTTGACGTTGAAAGCAGTCCAGTCGAGGCCGATCATCAGGCTCCGACCCAGATCGGCGGGCCGAAAGCTGATATCCCGGCCGCCCGTGTCCCGGTAGGCCGCCACCACCTCTCGGGCGAGGTCGAACCGGGTCCAGCCGGCCAGGGAGAGGGCCACCTCGGCAAGCTCCCTTCGAGGGACGAGCGGTGTCGCCACATCCCAGTCGCACAAAACCGGCCCCACTGGCCCGATCAGGAGGTTCTTCTGGTCGATGTCGCCGTGAGTCATCAGCTGCTCGTCCGCGTCGTCTTCGCCAGCCTCAAACAGCAGCACAGCCGTCTTGACGGCGCCAGCGGCCTCGTGCATCAAGCCAGCCCACGGCACATGCGCTCGGTCAGCCCGCTCGGTCAGCTCGGGCCAACGGGCAGCCGTGCAAGCGTCGGTGACGGGGAACATCTCCCGCTCGGCCGGCTGGACCCGGAGGCTGTGGAGCGAGGCCAGGGTATGACCCGCCCATCGCGTCAGCGCTGACGAGCTGGGCCCGTCGGCGACCGGGGTGCCCTCGACCCAGAGGTGCAGACGGACCGGCGTACGCGGCTTCGCCAACCGTCAGTTTGAACACACGGTTGGACCACGCCCCAGCCACCGGCACCATGTCGGTGACCGGGCCGGGTAGTGAAAACGCCGCGGCGACCGCGGCTGGGTTCGGCGTATCAGCGGGCAGACTCACATGCGCCGGAACTCTGCCAGCCAACGGTGCACGGCACCATCGTCGGCGTCCGGGATCTGCTGCACGTGGACCGGCTCGAGACCACTGGCGGCAAATAGGTCAACCTCGTGCCGGCTGAGCGGCCACGGTGGACCAGCGCTCGAGTCGTTCGAGGAGAGTCGCGCAGCCGCCACCACGAGGAGCGTCCCGCCGACTCCGACGAACCGCCCCACGTTGAGGATCGCGTTGGCTCGCGGGGGCTCCGGAAGCGACTGGACGGTCATGCTCTCCACCACCAGGTCGAACTCCTGAATCCACTCGTGCGGGGGTGCGAGCAGGTCGGCAACGCGGTAGTCCACTGACGAGTCCGGGAACCGCTTGCGGGCGGTGCTGATCGCCGTAGGGGACACATCGAAGGCAACCGTGCCGTAGCCCAGCTGCACGACGAGCTCGGCATCGCGGCCGAGACCACAGCCCACCACGAGGGCGCGCTGCCCTTCGCCGCGCGCCCGGTGATGATGCGCCCAGGTGGCAACCAGCTTCTGCGGTGTGCCGCGGTCCCACGGCAGCGCTGCTTCTCCAGCCTCCGCCGCGGTGTAGAGCCGTTCGAACCAGCCGGTCGGGTCGTCGCGTGCCAGCGAAGCGGCCGCCAGCCGCCGGGCCTCCTTGGCAGGGTCGGGCGCTGCCATGCCGCTGCGACCTCCTCCACTTCGGCCAACCCGAGAGGCTGGCAGGGCAGACCAGCGTACCCACCGGGCGACGCACGTCGCGTTTCGGGAAAGTGCTCTGGCGGACCGCCATGAATCGGCCTGTCGTCGTCGTGTTCTCCCATTTCCGGGTAGCAGCTGGCGCCGGCCCGCCGTGCAGGCGAAGGTGGTCGCCCGAACCCGTCGGCCGGCGTGAGCTGACGATGCGCCGTGACATCATCAGCGAGGTGACGACGCGTTTGATGCTGCTGGACACCGCCTCGCTATACTTCCGGGCGTACTTCGGCATACCGGACTCGGTTCGAGCGCCCGACGGCACACCCGTCAACGCCGTACGCGGGCTGCTCGACTTCATCGCCCGGCTGGTGACGACCTACGAGCCCAGCGACCTGGTCTGCTGCTGGGACGACGACTGGCGGCCAGCCTGGCGGGTCGACCTGATCCCGAGCTACAAGTTGCATCGCGTCGTCGCGCCGATCCCATCGGGTGTCGACATCGAGGAGACCCCGGACCCGCTCGAGACCCAGATCCCGGTCATCCGCGCTGCGCTTGCGGCGCTTGGCATCGCCGTGATCGGTGCGCAAGACCACGAGGCCGACGACGTCATCGGCACCCTGGCCACCCAGGCCGGCGTCCCCGTCGACATCGTTACGGGCGACCGCGACCTTTTCCAGCTGGTCAGCGACGAACGCGCGGTTCGGGTGCTCTACACCGCCCGAGGCGTCGGGAAGCTCGAAGTCGTGACCGACGAGGTGGTGGTGCGCAAGTATGGCGTCCTGCCGGAGCAGTACGTCGACTTCGCCGTCATGCGCGGCGATCCGTCTGACGGCTTGCCTGGCGTCAAGGGTGTCGGTGACAAGACCGCCGCCGCCCTGCTGCAGCGGTACGGCGACCTGGACGGCATCCGTGGGGCGGCTCTCGACCCGACCAGCTCGCTGGCGGGCGGCGTCCGTGGCAAGCTTCTCGAGGCCAGCGACTACCTCGACGTCGCGCCGACCGTGGTGCGGGTGGTGGGTGACCTCTCGCTGCCGAAGACGGCGACGCGCATCGCCCTTCCGGATGCGGCCGTTCTCACCACCTTCGAGGAGTTCGCAGCGACGTGGGGACTCGGCTCGTCGGCCACTCGCGCCGTAGCCGCGCTCCGCGGCCGCTCGGCCGGCGACCTTGATGGCTGACGTCATGCGGTCTCGGTCGCCGTGGTGGGTCGCGATGCTCGCGCTGGTCGGGGTGACGCTGGTGGCCATTGCTGCCGCCGTGGTCTTGGTCGTCGTGCTGCTCGTGGGCTTAGACGACGCTGCCAGCAAAGACCCGCACGGCTACGTCGGGATCTTCGGGGTCGTGGCGCTGGTCGTGCTCCTGCTTCCGACGATGCTGCTGGTGAGCGCGGCTAACGACCTGCGTCGGCGCAACAAGGGGGGCTTCATCTGGGGTGCCGCTGGTGGAGCCCTGATCGCGTTCCTGTCCACGGTGATGTCGCGACCGGAGTCGTTCGTATTGTTGCTGCTGGGCATCGCGCTGGTCGGAACCGGCATTGCCGGCAGGGTCCACACTCGTCACGAGTCCACTTCGGCCGAGTAGGCCACCACTCCCCTGCGCATCGCCTTGACCGCGTCCCGCGCCGTCCGACGCAGCTGGCTGTCACCCGCCGCATCGGCGATCTGCTCCCCCAGGTCGAGCAGCTGCTTCACCCACCGCACAAAGTCGCCGGGGGCGAGATCGACGTCGGCCAGCACGTCCTCCAGGCTGGCCCCCCCGGCCCACCGGTAGGCGGCCCAGGCAAACCCCAGATCCGGCTCCCGCAGGTAGCTGAGGCGGTGGTTGCGTTCCACGGCGTCGAGCTCAGCCCAGATGTCCACGGTTCGGCCGAGTGCCTCGCGTACTGCGCCGCCCGGCAGCCGCGGACGATCGGCGTCGTCGGGGTTGCGCGACTCGAACACCAAGGCTGAAAGCGCCGCCGCCAACGCCGGCCCCTCGAGGTCGTCCCAGACACCGCGGCGAAGGCACTCGGCCGCCACCAGGTCGAGCTCGCTGTAGATTCTCGAAAGAGAGCCGCCCGCTGGTGTCGCGTCGTCACCGTCGAGATAGCCCAGCTCGCTGAGCACCTCGCAAACCCGGTCGAACTGCCGGGCGATCGTGTTGGTGCGTTGGTCGATCCGCCGCCGGATCGTCTCGGTCTCGCGCTGCAGCTTGAGATAGCGCTCCGCCCAGCGGGCATGCTGCTCGCGATCTTCGCACCGATGGCAGGGGTGCTCGCGGATGGCAGTGCGCAACCGGCGTACCTCGGGGTCGTCGGCAGCCGGGTTCGGGCCGTGACCACCGCCGTTGGTACGCGGCAGGTCGCGGGTGCGATCGCGAAGCAACGCCGCGAGGTCGCGGCGCTGCTGGGCGTTGCGGGCGTTGAACGTCTTGGCAACCTTCATCCGCGCCAACGGCTCGACCGGCGTCGGGAAGTCAATGAGCGAGAGACGACGCGCCTGCCGGTCTACGGTGACGACGAGGGGCCGGGGACCCTCGCGGGGCGACCGGACCCCTGGGTCGACGACGACGGCCAACCCCTGGCTGCGCCCGACGGGCACGTCGATCACGTCACCCGTCCGGAGCCGGTCGAGCGAGTCCGCCGCGGCGTCCCGGCGGTCGCTGCGCTTGCGCCGCGACAAGCTCGCCTCCCGGTCGGACAGGGCCCGTCGGAGCGCTGCGTACTCCATGAAGTCGCCCTTGTCGCAGGCGATCCCCTCGCCGTACCCCTCCAATGCCTCCTCGGCCTTGCGCACCTGCCGGGCCAGCCCGACGACGGCGCGGTCCGCCTGGAACTGCGCGAACGACGACTCCAACAGCTCGCGGGCCGTCACCCGCCCGACTTGGCGGACCAGGTTGACGGCCATGTTGTAGGACGGTCGAAACGACGAACGAAGCGGGTAGGTGCGGGTCGAGGCCAAGCCGGCGACGGTTGTGGGGTCGAAGCCAGGCGCCCAGAGGACGACCGCGTGCCCCTCGACGTCGATACCGCGACGGCCGGCGCGGCCGGTGAGTTGGGTGTACTCGCCTGGCGTCACGTCGGCGTGCGTCTCGCCGTTCCACTTCGAAAGCTTGTCGATGACCACCGACCTGGCCGGCATGTTGATGCCAAGGGCGAGCGTCTCGGTGGCGAAGACCACTTTCACCAGGCCGCGAGAGAACAGCTCCTCCACGCACTCCTTGAAGATCGGCAGCATGCCAGCGTGGTGCGACGAGATGCCACGGCAGAGCGCCTCGAGCCACGCGGCGTAGCCGAGCACGAGCAGGTCTGAGGCCGCGAGGGCCGACGTCTTCTGCTCGGCGTACGCCCGGATCTCCTTGCGCTCTTCGGCATTCGTCAGCCTGAGGTTGGTGTTGAGCGTCTGCTGAACGGCGGCGTCGCAGCCGGCTCGGCTGAAGATGAACATGATCGCGGGCAGCAGGCCCTCGGCGTCGAGAAGGTCGACGACGTCGGTGCGGCTCGGCACGAGCTGGCGTCCGCCGCGCGCTCGGTACTGCCCGCGTTTGGCGCGGTGGTCGCGGGCCCGCGAGCGGCGCCAGTCGTCGTGTGCGACCTGCGCCAGCCGCGGGTTGACCCTGGTGGTGTCCTCGCCGCTGTCGCCGGTCGCGAAGAGGTCGTACAGCCGGTCCCCCACCATCACGTGCTGGAAGAGCGGCACCGGTCGGCGCTCCTCGACGATGATGTCGCCCTCGCCGCGCACCGTCCGCAGCCATTCACCGAACTCCTCGGCGTTCGACACTGTCGCCGAGAGGGACACGACTGAGACCGAGTCGGGCAGGTGGATGATCACCTCTTCCCACACGGCGCCGCGGGAGCGGTCGGCGAGGTAGTGCACCTCGTCCATCACTACGTATTGAAGTCCGCCGAGCGTCGCCGAGGTGGCGTACAGCATGTTGCGGAGCACCTCAGTCGTCATCACCACGATCGGTGCCTCGCTGTTGATGGTGTTGTCGCCGGTGAGCAGGCCGACGTTGCGCGGACCGTAGCGGGTGGTGAGATCAGCGAACTTCTGGTTTGACAGCGCCTTGATCGGCGTCGTGTAGAAGCACTTGCCGCCGCGGGCCAGCGCGAGATGCACAGCGAACTCGCCGACAAGAGTCTTTCCGGAGCCGGTCGGCGCCGCCACCAGCACCCCGCGGCC
>JACCVZ010000365.1 GCA_013697905.1 Nocardioidaceae bacterium | reverse complement strand
GACACGGCGAGCCCGAGGGCCACCGCAAGACCGACGGCTCCGCGGGCGATGACCCGGCGTCGTTGACGCAAAGCCGCGGCCTCGAGTTCCGGGGCGGTCCCTGGGCGGTCGAGGGACCACCGACCGGTGCGGCGCCCCGTCGTCCATGAGGTGATGCGCCATACCAGGAGGGCCAGACCTGGCCAGGCCAGGACCGGGCCTGCCAGGGCCGCGTAGTTGACCTGGGTCTGCGGGATGCCCTCGGGTGCCAGCACGACTTGGTAGCCGTTGCGCGCCGTCAACGCGAACGACAGGGCGGCGCCGGACAGCAGCACGATGTCGAGGCCCGCTTTGAGCGGCCACGGTGTTCCGCTGCGCTGACCCCGGGAAGCCTCGGCGGCGACACTGGTGCGATCACGACCGAGTGCCAGCCGCAGGACCGAGCCTGCCTGGGTCACCAAGGCGAGCACGAGCCCCCCGGCTACCGCAGCGAGGGTCCAGCCGAAAGCGAGGGAGGTGCCGGCCGGGAGTGCCAGATTGATGGCGAGCAACGCGAGCGGAACCCCCAGCAGGGAACCCACCGCGGCGATGGCCACGGACTCGCCGGCCACGAGGCGAACCACCTGGGGCACTGAGGCTCCACGCAGCCTCAGTAGCGCGATCTCGCGACGGCGGCGGTCGGAGCGCAGCGCCACTACGAGTCCGGCGACGACCGCAGCCAGGGCGAGCCCGGGCAGGCCCAGCAGCAGGAAGAGCAGGTTGGCGTACCGGGCGTCCTCTCCAGCCAGGGTCAGGGCAGTTCCGAGGTTGTCCCCGACCAGGGCTCCGCCGGCGACCGCTGCCTGGAAGTGATTGGCGCGTCCCTGAATCGCAACGGCGGCGGTCTGGGGGTCCGAGGGGAGCCCGTCATGGGTGAAGCCGACATGCAGCTGGTGCACGACGGTGGTGTTGCCGACCACGGATCGGAAAACGGCCGGCGGTACCAGCACGACGTTATCCGGGGGGGCGCTGACGCCGGCGCCGGGCGCCAGTCCTACCACTTGGAAGAAGGAGTCCTCCGCCGGCATGTCGACGATCCCGTCGATCGTCAGAGGGCGAGCGCCTGAGGTCGTGCGGACCGTGATCTGTCCGCCGGGCTCGGTGGCCAGGTTGGCGGCGGTCTGTTGAAAGAGCATTGAGCCAGAGGTGGAGCCGAGGAGATGCCGAAGCTCACCCGGGAAGGTCTTTGCGTAGGCAGCAGAGACCGACACCACGTAGGCCGCACCGGTCTTGCGGGCGCCCTGCGGACCGATGGACTGCAGGGCAAGCACGTGCGCGAAGTCGACGGCCTCGGCTGCGCGGACCTCCGGGAGTGCCCGGACGTTCTGGGTCACGGTGGCGAGGTCACCCTGGGGTGTGACCTGGACCTGCCAGTCGACCGGGACCGAGGCGGCCGCACGAACTGTCAGGGCGGCATGGCTCTGGGTCACGAACGCGCCGAGCGAGGCCACGAAGGCCACGGTCAGCGCAATACTGAGGGCGGCTACCAACATCTCCAGGGGCCGGCGTCGTAGGAGGCCGGCCAGCCATCGGGTGGTTCTCATCAAGACCTCACACTGTGGCGGATGCTGCCATCGGCGACGGCAAGCTGCTGGTCGAAGAGCTCGGCAAGCTCCGGGTCGTGGGTGGCCAGCACGAGCGCGCCACCCGTGGCGGCGACGCCATCGCGCAGGGCGAGTGCCGCAACGTGTGCGTGGGCACGGTCGAGGGCGCCGGTGGGTTCGTCGGCAAGCACCAACCGGTGGCCCCCTGCGAGGGCTCGTGCGATGGCGACGCGTTGCTGCTGACCTCCGGAGAGCTGCGGTGGGAGGGCGTCGGCAAGGTCGGCGGCCGCGACGTGGCCAAGAGCGAGCAGGGCGGCCGCCTCAGTGTACTGGCGATCGGTTCCCCTCAGACGCAGGGGGAGGGTGACGTTCTGGAGGGCGGTGAGCTCAGGCATCAACGACGGTGCTTGGAACACCATGCCGATCTGCCCGCGTCGTTCTGTCGGGTCTACGGCGAGTCCGGGCCAGGCAACGCTTCCTTCAGAGGGCGCCAGAAGGCCCGCGAGTACCAGCAGAAGCGTCGTCTTGCCGCTTCCCGAGCGGCCCGTCAACGCGACGTGGGAGCTGGCTGCGATGTCAAGGTCGATGCCGTGCAGGATCTGGGTGGATCCATAGCGCACTCCCACGGCGCTGGCCGAAACCAGCGGAGCCAGGTCGGTCGGCGTCATGATGCACGCCCGTCCAGCAGGTGCACAGTTCTGTCGGCAGCCTCCGCGACGGCGGCGGAGTGAGTGACGAGGAGGGTGGCGCCTTCAGCAGGCTGCAGCCGGCGAAGGAGCTGCAGAAGTGCCGCCTCTTCCGCCGTACTCACTTCGGCAGTCGGCTCGTCAGCCAGCAGCAGCCGGGGACCGCCGACCAACGCGACGGCAAGGTTGGCTCGTGCCGTCTCACCGCCGG
>JACCVZ010000362.1 GCA_013697905.1 Nocardioidaceae bacterium | reverse complement strand
TCACACACCCCCCCGGGCCAGCCGGATGGCGCGCGAGCGCCGCCCCACGCTGACCCCCGCGATTCTCCGACCCAGCGCGCAGACCGTGCGCGAGCGAGACCCGGACGAATCGGTGGGGGCCGCGATTCTCCGACCCGGCGCACAGACCGTGCGGGCGCGACCCGGACGAATCGGGATCACGTGGTTGGGTGGACCGCATGACCGCCGCTGCCCACGCTCGCCCTGCCGACGCGGGAGGGCTAGCTGCAGAGCGGCGGCAGCGGCGGTCTCTGGTGCTCGCCTCCGCCAGTTCGGCCCGATTGCAGACGCTTCGCCGTGCAGGGGTGTCTCCCGTTGTCATCGTGTCGGGGGTCGACGAGTCGACGCATGCGGCGCTGGCTCCTGCGGACCAGGCGCTTGCTCTGGCCCAGGCCAAGGCCCGGGCGGTGGCGGCGCTCCCAGAGACCTTCGACGCCCTGGTCGTCGGTTGTGACTCGATGCTCGACCTCGACGGGCACGCGTTCGGCAAGCCTGCGGATTCGGCCGAAGCCGTCACACGCTGGCGGTCGATGCGCGGACGTACCGGCGAGCTGGTCACTGGTCACTGCCTGATCGACAACCGTCGAGGCACCTGGCGCGACGGGGTTGCGCGGACGACTGTGCACTTCGCCGACATCAGCGACGACGAGGTCGTGGCATACGTCGGCACCGGTGAGCCCCTAGGTGTCGCCGGTGCGTTCACGCTCGACGGCCTCGGCGGCGCCTTCGTCACCGGCATCGAGGGCGACCCTCACAACGTGGTCGGGATCTCGCTGCCGCTGTTGCGGACGATGCTGGCCGACCTCGGCGTCGCCTGGATCGACCTCTGGACCGACTTGTCAGGGTGACGCAGGCGAGAAGGTGTGTCCACTACGCGCTGACACGTCGGTCTACTCGACGGGGAGGCCGAGGCCGCGGGCGATGAGTATCCGCTGCACCTCCGAGGTTCCTTCGCCGATCTCCAACACCTTGGCGTCGCGGTAGAACCGGGCGACCGGGTACTCCTCCATGAAGCCGTAGCCGCCGAACACCTGGGTGGCGATGCGGGTGGCGGCGACTGCCGACTCGGTGGCGTAGAGCTTCGCGATCGCCGCGGCCTCCTTGAAATTTGCGCTCGGGGCCCCACGGTCTTTCAGGGCCGCCGCCTTGTAGGTGAGCTGACGTGCCGCCTCTGCCATCACCTTCAGGTCGGCGATCTGGAACGCCACACCTTGCTTGCGCCCGATCGGTACGCCGAACGTGGTGCGCTCGCCGGCGTACTGGAGCGACAACTCGAGGCACGCCTGCACGCAGCCGACTGCGAGCGCGGCGATCGCCACCCGACCGTCGTCGAGGATGGAGAGGAACTGCCCCAAGCCTTTGCCGCGCTCACCAAGCAGGTTCGCCGCGGGGACACGAGCATCGGAGAAGCTCAGCGGATGGGTGTCGCTGGCGTGCCAGCCGAGCTTGTCGTAGGCCCTCTCCGCGGTGAACCCGGGCGTGTCCGCCGGCACGATGATCGTAGACACCTCGGGGCGACCGTCGGGCCGTGTGCCGGTGCGGGCGGTCACGGTGTTGAGCGACGTCATCGACGAGCCCGAGTTCGTGATGAACTGCTTGCTGCCGTTGATCACCCACGAGCCGTCGACGAGCTCAGCCTTGGTCCTCGTGGCCCCTGCGTCAGAGCCCGCGCCGGCCTCGGTCAGGCCGAACCCGGCCAGCGTCGTGCCGGCCACCAGGTCAGGAAGCCAGGTCTGCTTCTGCGCCAGGTTTCCGTACGTCACGATCGGGTTGATGCCGAGCCCCACCGCTGCCTCGAGGGTGATCCCCATCGACTGGTCGACGCGCCCGATCTCCTCGATCGCCAGGCAGAGGCTGGTGAAGTCACCGTCCTCGCCGGCGCCGCCGTACTCCTCGGGGGCGGTCAGGCCGAAAAGCCCGAGCTTGCCCATCCGCTGCACGGTGTTGACCGGGAAGTGGTGGTCGCGATCCCACTGGGCGGCGTACGGCGCGATCTCCGCCTCTGCGAACTCTCGGAGGCTGCGACGGAAGTCCTCGTGCTCGGCGGACAGCTCGAAACTCATCGAAGTGCAGCCTCTCGGTCCAGGGGAATCTCACCTACAGCGTAAGCGCTGTGCGAGCGGCCCGACCCGCGAGGCTGAGTCGGCACGGCCTTCTGACAATGGGTGCTTGACTTGGCGGATGGCTTTCCAGACCCGCCCGCTGTCCCTCAGCACCTGGTCAGACCTCGAGGAGCTCTTCGCGATGCCAGGCGGCTCGATCGTCCGCGGGTGCTGGTGCATGTACTACCGCAAGGCTGGCCGGGTCGCCGTCGGCAAGCGGGCCGGCACGGACAACAAGGAGGAGCTGTGCGCGCTCGTCGAGGCCGGCAGGGTCCCCGGCCTCATCGGCTACCTCGACGAAGCACCGGTCGGATGGATCAGCCTCGGCCCGCGGGAGGACTACCACAAGCTGCAGAGATCGCCGGTGATGAAGCCGGTGGACGACGCCGAGGTCTGGTCGATCGTCTGCACGTTCGTCGCGAAGGCGCACCGTGGCCGAGGTCTTCAACACAAGCTGCTGGCCGCAGCCATCGACTTCGCGCGTGACAACGGCGTCCGCCA
>JACCVZ010000345.1 GCA_013697905.1 Nocardioidaceae bacterium | reverse complement strand
CCTCGGGGGTGCATGGCCGAGCAGACGCGCCCGGCCCCTGGGAGGATGGTTGCAATGACCGACGTGCTGGACCGGGCACCGATGCCGCAGCCGATCCGGGTCGCCGTGGTCGACGACGAGGAGCTGTTCCGCCGTGGCCTCGCGATGCTGCTCGGCACGGAGACCGACATCGACGTCGTCGCCGAAGGCGCCGGCGGACAGGCAGCCACCGAGATCGCCACCCAAGACACGCCTGACGTGATGCTGCTCGATGTACGGATGCCGCGGCTGTCCGGCATCGACGCGTGCGTGACCATCAAGGACTCGGCGCCGGAGGTCAAGGTCATCATGCTGACGGCCTCGGACGAAGAGTCGGACCTGTACGAAGCCATCAAGAACGGCGCCTCCGGCTATCTTCTCAAGGACTCGTCGATCGCCGAGGTCTCCCAGGCCGTCCGCCTCGTCGCCGGTGGGCAGTCCCTGATCAGCCCGATGATGGCGGCGAAGCTGCTGGCTGAGTTCAAGGCGATCTCGGGGGCCGAGCGCAGTCCACCCCGTGTGCCGCGGCTCACCGACCGCGAGCTGGAGGTGCTGAACCTGGTGGCTCACGGCCTCAACAACCGCGAGATCGCCGAGCGGCTGTTCATCAGCGAGAACACCGTCAAGAACCACGTCCGCAACATGCTGGAGAAGCTGCAGCTGCACTCCCGCATCGAGGCCGTGATGTACGCCATCCGGCAGCGCCTGCTCGACCCGCCGTGACCCAGGTCCTCAGTCAGGCGCAGGCTCGACGCATCGCTCTGGCCGCCCAAGGCTTCCTGGACCGCCCGCACGAGGTTCCTTCCATGCGCACCCTCATGCGCACGGTCGCGCGGACCGGCGTGCTGCAGATCGACTCGGTCAACGTGTTGCAACGAGCGCACTACATGCCGCTGTTCAGTCGAATGGGGCCCTATGACATCGGGCTGCTGCACCGCGCCGCTGAGCGCCGGCCGCGGCGGCTGGTGGAGTACTGGGCGCACGTAGCGGCGTACATGCCGGTCGGGCTTTGGCCGTACATGAAGCACCGAATGGCGCGCGCACACACTGACGCCTGGGGCGGACCGCGCAGCATCTACGCTCGGCGGCCCGACTTGGTGGCGAGCGTGTTGACCGATGTCGCCCGGCATGGACCAGTTAGCGCTCGAGACATCGACGACGACCTCCCGAAGACGAAGGTCGACTGGGGCTGGAACTGGTCGGAGGTCAAGCAGGCACTGGAGTTCTTGTTCTATGCCGGCGAGATCACCGCCGCCGGCCGCAGCGCGTCGTTCGAGCGGCTCTACGACCTCCCCGAGCGAGTGCTGCCCGAGCACATCCTGCGGCAGCCCGTCCCCACGCCGCAGGACGCGCACATCGAGCTGATCGGTCGGGCCGCCAGCTCGCACGGAGTCGCCACCGTGCAGGACCTCCGCGATTACTACCGGATGTCGGTGGCTGACACGCAGCGCGCGGCGGGCAGCCTGGTCGAGGCCGGTGAGCTTCTTCCCGTCAAGGTGGAGGGGTGGGACCAGCCGGCGTACCTCCATCGCGACGCCCGGCTGCCGCGTCGCGTCGACGCCCACGCACTGCTGAGCCCGTTCGATCCCGTGGTGTGGGAACGCGCCCGCACCGAGCGGCTCTTCGACTTCCACTACCGGATCGAGATCTACGTTCCTCAGCCGAGGCGGGTCTACGGCTACTACGTGCTGCCGTTCTTGCTGGGCGACGCCATCGTCGCCCGGGTCGACCTCAAGGCCGACCGCGCGACTCGGCGGCTGCTCGTCAAGGGCGCGTACGCCGAAAGGCTGGCGCCTCCCGAGACCGCCGAGGAGCTGGCTCTCGAGCTGGATCAGCTGGCCGGCTGGCTCGGCCTTGACACCGTGGTCGTGGAGCCGCGGGGGGACCTCGCCCCCGCGCTCGCGAGCGCGTTGCGTCCGCCCGCGTGGTCGTAATTGCGCTCGCCTGCCCGGACGTTGCGGCGGGGAGGGCACCTTCGAGCGCGGCTGCGCGGCTGCGCGGACGTGCCGGGCATCCGGGCCGGTCGCCTAGGATGGACACCGGTCCTCCGACCGGGCCGCGCCGCCATCCTCGTCTGCACCCAGGAGCATCCTCGTGCCCGTCCTGCTCGACAAGGTCCTTCGCATCGGCGAGGGCAAACAGCGCCGCAAGCTCGAAGCGGCGGCCGCCCAGGTCAACGCGATCGAGGACGACTTCGTGGTGATGACCGACGAGGAGCTCCAGGCCCAGACCGACGATTTCAAGGCTCGGCTGGCCGACGGGGAGAGCCTGGATGCGCTGCTTCCTGAGGCGTTCGCCACCGTGCGCGAGGCGGCCAAGCGGGTGCTCGGGCAGCGGCACTTCGACGTCCAGCTGATGGGCGGCGCGGCGCTGCACTTCGGCAACATCGCCGAGATGAAGACCGGCGAGGGCAAGACGCTGGTGGCGACCCTTCCGACGTACCTCAACGCGCTCGCCGGCAACGGGGTGCACGTCGTGACGGTTAACGACTACCTCGCCCGCTACCACGCCGAGTGGATGGGCCGCGTCTACCACTTCCTGGGGCTCGGCGTCGGGATGGTGCTTCCCCAGATGACGCCGCAGCAGCGACGAGAGTCCTATGGCTCGGACGTCACCTACGGCACCAATAACGAGTTCGGCTTCGACTACCTGCGCGACAACATGGCAAACAAGATCGAGGACCTAGTCCAGCGCGGCCACAACTTCGCGATCGT
>JACCVZ010000341.1 GCA_013697905.1 Nocardioidaceae bacterium | reverse complement strand
AAGACACGGCGTGGTCCCGACCGCGCAGTCGACGTCGTCGGTACGGCCGCACAGCCGGCATACGACGTGGTGGTGGTTATCGGCGACGCGCCGTTCGAATCGGGCGGGGTGCCCGGCTGGCTCGATTAGCCGGAGCAACCCCGCGTCGGTGCACGCACCTAGCACGTCGTAGACAGTCTGCGTGGACACCGTCCCGATCATCTCCCGCTCACCCGCGCCGATCGCGTCGACGGTGGAGTGCGGATGTTCGACAAGCCAGGCCAAGACCGCACGGCGCGGCATAGTCACACGCAGCGCGGCTCCGCGCAATGCGTTCAGCGCGGCCTCGTCGGTGTCGACAGAAGGGGTGGCCACGCACCTACCCTTCCGCACAATCTAGAATGAGTCAAGGAAAATTCTGGAATGAGTCAAGGAAAGTTCGTCGAGGGCGGGCGCCGCTTGAGTCGGCTGAGACGTGGTCCCCCCGTGACCAGGCGACGGGCCCAGTGGTCCGTGACCACGGCTTCGTTCCAACTTGGTTAGGGCGTGGCGTCACGGCCACGCCGATGAGTGCGAAACCCGACCAGTTGGTCGCCGATGGCGTGCGCCAGGGGCGTTCCACGCTGCATGCAGCACCGCAGCGGCAGTACAGCGCCGGTGCCAGCGAGTCGACAGAGCTAGCCGATGTGGCGACGGTGAGCACGATGAGACTCCAAAATTCCGGTGCCCTGACCGGTCGCGGCAGGCTGGCATGTATGGGCTGCCGACCGCTTGACCCTGACCGTCCCGCGCCATCCCGTTTATGGCGAAGGTCGCGCATAAGTGCCTTCCCGGCGGAGGCGGATAGCCGTCGCGACGAACAGCGCACCGCCGAGGGTGAACCACGGGTTCCAGAGGATCAGACTCCAGTGGGTTTCGAGCGGCCCGACCTGCTTCGCTAGGCCGCCAACGTTCCAGCCGAGAAGTACCTCCAGCACGACGCCGCGTAGGAGAAGGCCGATGCCTACCACACCTATCAGCGTCGTAGCGGCACGCCGAAGGCGGATCGAACGGCGTGCGGTGCTCGCGAAGCCGAGGACCGCGACACTGCTCAGGAGAACCAAGGCAGGTCCGTAGAGCCCGATCAGGACGAACGTTGTCGGACGGCGGACGGCCAGATCGTGGCCGGCAGAGGAGGCAAGGCCGACCGAGCCGCCGAGCGCCCAGTACAGGTGCAGACCCGCGAACACGATGCACCAGCCAGCTGCGCACGCCGCCTCCCAGCACGACCGGGCCAACCCGTCGTAGTCCACGGCTTACTAGTACCAACCTCTCGTCGGACGCCGCCGCGGTCGCTGACGTCGAGCTGCAAGCCAGCCGCCGCGATTCTTGCGACAAGTCAGTCGTGCCTTTCACCTTGTCGGGCGCCCGCGCCGCACCGGATACGACCTGAAGGCGTGAGAAGGTCGTTCCGCACAGCGAACCGCGGCTGGGAACTGCCGGTCAGGGACCGCCACCAAGTGTCGTCATACTGTCGTAAGGCAAGGTCATCAGAGAATGGCATGGAATCCGGCCGGATGTGGAACACGAGTTCGAGAGACGCGACGGGTTCGCGGATAAACAGCGTCCGTCTCATCTCGCTGAACCCACGGCCTCCTGTCCGTGAGACCCGTCCGATAGGACTCCCTGTGAGCGGACGCCAGACGGTTACGGCGATGAAAGCAGAGTCCCGTCGCCCAGCGGTGCAACTGAACTCGTCTCGGGTGCGACCCCAAAGTGGGCTTTACCTAAGCCCCGAGCTCACCCTCTAAGGCAGGAACGCGGGAAACCGGCAGTCAGCGGGTGCACCTTGCCCCCTGGCACCCGCCCCTGAATCGAGACGGTCGCTGACCGACGTCAGAGGCCGAGACCAGGACCGAGCACGATGAGCCGCAGCGCAGCAACGACAACGAGTGTGACGGCACCGACGATCGGAAGGCGGTAGGACGGCGGTCGCCGCTCGACCTCCAGGTTCCTCATCAGCGGTCGGACGAACACGAGGAAGATCCCGATCGACACCGTACCGAGGATCTCGAAGGCGCCGTCGACCGATCCGAGGTCGTAGGCGCCGAGGCCGAGGACGACGACGACCACAACGCCGAGCAACCAGGCGAACAGCCCTAGGTCCCGCATCTGTGGCGCCGCATCTCGCTGCGAATCGGTCATCTGGAGCAACCGTCGCGTTGCGATCACGCCGTTGAGGTAGGTGAGCGCCCACCCGATCGCGAAGACCACGACTTTGACCCAGAGTGGCGCGTCCAGTGAGGCGTACGCCGAGCTCACGTCACCAACGTTGTCGATGATCCCGGTGACGAGGTAGCCGGCGAACTCCTGCAGGTTGAGCAGTCCGAACCACAAGACGAGCAGCGGCACAAAGGCGTCACCGGAGGGCCGTCGCGGCAGTGCGATGACCGCCGCACCGACGACGAGGCTCACGACTGGGCCAGCGAGGGCGATGAACGCCTGATCGTGATCGCTGCCACCGTCGGCGGCGACGGAGAACGGATACACCGTCGGATCAACGCCCACGAGAAGGGCGGCTACGGCGTGCCCGAACTCGTGCACCGTGATCATGAGGAGTGCCGCGAGGGCGAAAGCGACTGTTGAGTTGATCAGTTGCGGACGAGCCGTCACGCCGCGCACGCTAGCAGCCGAGGGTGTCGCGCGATCTGGCTCAGCCCGGACCGGCGCGCGCCGCGGCGTTCGGACCCAGGGAGGTGCGCGGCCTACTCGGTTCGCAGGCCGTAGCTCAGGATCGCGTTGCCCTTGGTGGTGTGGCGAGCCTTGAGCAGCGTGAGCCTGGTTGTCGGACTATCGGCTTCGAAGAGATGGCGACCGGAGCCCGCAACCACGGGGTGGACGATCAGTGTGAGGTCGTCGAGCAGTCCTGCGAAGAGCAGCTGTCGCGTCACGGAGAGGCTGCCGCAGACGGCAATGTCGCCGCCGTCAGACTCCTTGAGTGAGGTGACGAACTCTTCGAGGTCGCGGTCCATCAGCTGCGAGTTCTCCCACTCCAGATCACCGGTAAGGGTCGTGGAGGCGACGAACTTCTGCACGGGGTTGATGAAGTTCGCAAAGGGGTCGTCGGCGCTGGGCCAGTAGCCCGCCCACTCTTCGTAGCTGACCCGTCCGAGTAGAACGGTGTCGGTTTGCTGCATCATGTCGGTCATCGCTGCGCCCAGCTCGTCGTCGAAGCTGTCGAACTGCCAGAGGTGGGGCGCTTCGGCGACTCCGTCGACGGAGTAGAACAAGCCTGTGGTGAGTCTGCGCATGAGTGGTCTCCACGGGTTGAGTTCGGGGCGGATTTGTGTCGCCATTGCTTATCGATGGGGGGACTGTCCGAACGCCAAGAACTCATCGGCTGCCGTCAGCGAGGCCGGCACGACGCTCTGCCTCGGTCTTGATCGCCGCGAACGACTCCGCGACGACCCCTACCCACCTGGCCGCGACCACATCGCCCCACGCAGCGCCGAGTCCCCACAGGTCGGTGCCGAGGTGCCCGTCGTACGTCAGCAGGGTGGCCGCCCCGTGCTCGCGGAGCCAGAACGTCTCGACCACCTCTGGGA
>JACCVZ010000297.1 GCA_013697905.1 Nocardioidaceae bacterium | reverse complement strand
GCTCGGTGCGGTCGTGAGGGCATACGACGTCCGCGCCGCAGCGGCCGAGGAGATCCGGTCGATGGGAGCCATCGCCATCGAGCTGGAGCTGGACTCGCTGGAGGGCAGTGGCGGTTATGCGCGGGAGATGACCGAGGACCGCGCCGACCGGCAGCGCGAGCTGCTGGCGCCCTACATCGCTGCTGCGGACGCGCTCATCACCACCGCGGCCGTCCCCGGCCGGGCGGCGCCGAAGCTTGTCACGGCTGCGATGGTGGAAGCGATGAAACCGGGGTCGGTCGTCGTCGACCTCGCCGCGGAGTCAGGCGGGAATGTGGAGGGCTCCGTACCTGGCGCCGTGGTCCCCATGGGAGGCGCCCAGATCTGGGGTGCTGCGAACGTGCCAAGCCAGATGCCGACGCCGGCGAGCCGGCTCTATGCGCAGAACCTGCTCAACATCGTCACGCTGATGACGAGCGACCTGGGTTTCGTGCCCGACTTCGACGACGAGATCGTTGCCGGTACTTGTGTCACACATGCCGGTGAGGTGGTGCACGAACCCACCCGAGCAGCCTTGGAGGGTCGAGAATGAGCGAGCCCATCGTCTGGCTCACGATCTTCGTGCTGAGCCTGTTCGTCGGCGTCGAGGTCATCTCGAAAGTCTCGTCCACGCTGCACACGCCACTCATGTCCGGTGCGAACGCCATCCACGGGGTGATCCTGGTCGGCGCGATCCTCGTCACCGGATTCACCGACTCGACAGGCCCGCTCGTGGTGGGCCTGGTCGCGATCGTCCTCGCGACGATCAACATGGTTGGCGGCTTCGTGGTGACCGACCGGATGTTGCAGATGTTCGGGCGCCGCAAACGTCAGGAGCCGAAGGCATGACGCCGACGTGGGCACAACTGTGCTACCTGGCTGCCGCTGTGTGCTTCATCTTGGCGTTGAGGGGGTTGTCGTCGCCGAGGACCGCCCGAAACGGCAACCTGATCGGCGCGGTCGGTGCGGTGCTTGCATGTGTCACGGTGTTTTTCGCGGTGGATCTCGAGCACGAGGTGTGGATCCTGGTCGCTATCGCGATCGGCACTGTCATCGGTGTGATCGGCGCGCAGCAGGTGCAGATGACCCAGATGCCGCAGCTGGTGGCGCTGTTCAACGGCGTCGGTGGTGGGGCGGCCGCCCTGGTGGCCCTGCTGGAGCTCCAGGAGGTGATCGGCGAAGTTGGCGTCGGCGACGTGCCGACGTTCGACCTGGCGGCCACGGCGTTCACCATCCTGGTGGGGTCGGTGAGCTTCTCGGGATCGATGGTGACCTTCGCGAAACTGCAGGAGCTGATGACCACCAGGCCGGTCACCTTCTCCGGGCTGCCTGTCGCTTTCGCGCTGACCCTGCTGGCGGGACTGGGGCTCAGCGTGCTGCTGGTGGCCGATGCCGCCATGTGGGTGGGCACCCTGGTCGGCGTGGCGGGGCTGCTGCTCGGCGTACTCCTGGTCTTGCCCGTCGGCGGCGCCGACGTGCCGATCGTCATCTCCCTTCTCAACGCGTTCACCGGTCTGACGGTCGCGGCCGGTGGCTACGTGCTCGGCAACACCCTGCTGCTGGTGGCGGGCACCCTCGTGGGCGCGTCCGGCACGTTCTTGACAAAGATGATGGCGACAGCCATGGGCAGGTCGCTCGCCAACACTCTCTTCGGTGCGCTCAAGGGCGGATCGACCCTGGGTGCCGGCGAAGTTTCCGACCGACCGGTCCGCTCCGCCGGGCCGGCAGACGTCGCGATCCTGCTCGGCTATGCCAACCGGGTCATCATCGTGCCCGGCTACGGTCTGGCAGTGGCACAGGCCCAGCACACCCTGCGCGAGCTCGTCGACGTGCTGATGGCGAAGGGAATCGCCGTCGACTACGCCATCCACCCTGTCGCTGGTCGGATGCCCGGTCACATGAATGTGCTGCTCGCGGAGGCGCAGGTGCCGTACGAGCAGCTCAAGGAGATGGGCGACATCAACGGCGAGTTCAAGCAGGCCGACGTGGTCCTCGTCGTCGGTGCCAACGATGTCGTCAATCCCGCCGCGAAGACGACGCCGGGCGCACCCATCTATGGCATGCCGATCCTGAACGCCGACGAGGCAAAGCAAGTCATCTTCATGAAGCGTTCGATGCGGCCGGGTTTCGCCGGTATCGAGAACGAGCTGCTCTTCGATCCCAAGACGACCCTGCTCTTCGGCGACGCGAAAGACACGATGAGCAAGCTGCTCTCGGCCGTGAAGTCTCTGTGACTCTCGGCGAAAGGGCACGTGCAGAGCTTCGGCAGCTGAGTTCTTGATGGCAGGAGGTGACTGACGTGATGAGCAAGCGCTGGTTGATCATGGCGGTGCTAGCGGTGGTGATCCTGCTGGCCGTCGTCGCGCTGGTATACGGCGGCGGGAGCGGCGGTGGCAGCGGTGGAGGCGGCGGGGGCGGAGGCTACTAGGCGACCCAGCTGCCGACGCACGACGACGTCAGGGGTCGTTCTTGGCGCCGCTGTCCACAGTGGGGTCAGCCCACCACGCCGTAGAGCCTGTCGCCGGCGTCGCCCAGGCCAGGCACGATGTACCCCTTCTCGTTGAGTCTCTCGTCCATCGCGGCCGTGACCACCGTGACGGGGATGTCGAGCCCGTCGAGCTCCCGCTCCAGCCGTGCGCAACCCTCGGGCGCAGCCAGCAGGCAGATCGCCGTGATGTGACCGGCCCCCCGGTCGACAAGAAACCTGATCGCGGCGCCGAGCGTGCCGCCGGTCGCGAGCATGGGGTCAAGCACGTAGCACTGACGTCCGGACAGGTCGTCGGGCAGACGCTCGGCGTACGTCGACGCCTTGAGTGTGTCCTCGTTGCGGATCATCCCGAGGAAGCCGACCTCGGCCGTTGGCAGCAACCGGACCATCCCCTCCAGCATCCCGAGACCGGCGCGCAGGATCGGGACGACCAGCGGCTTGGGCGCAGCCAGCTTGACGCCTACCGCGGCGGACACCGGTGTGGTGATGTTGACGGCCTCGGTGCGGACCTCGCGGGTGGCCTCGTAGGCCAGCAGCGTCACAAGTTCGTCGGCCAGCCGCCGAAACGTGGGAGAGGCGGTGTCCTGGTCCCGCAACGCGGTGAGCTTGTGGGCGACGAGGGGATGGTCGATGACGACGGTGTGCATGGGGGACAACATAGTGCCCCGTGAGCGAAGCAGGGCGGGGCCGCGGGTCGTCAACCAGGCTTGGATCTGGGACCATCGGACCATGGGCTCGAATGACGCAGAAGCGACGGCCGGGATCGACTTCGCGGTCGCCGCTTCACGGGAGGACGGAGTGTGGACCCTGTCGGCGTTGCCGCCCAGCGCCGCGTCGGAGCTCGACGTCTTGCTCCGCGCCCTCGCGCAGCTTCCCTCCGAGGTCGGGACTGTTGGGCTGGTCAGCGTCGATGAGGAGTACTTCCTGCTCGCGCGCGTCGCCGGTGCTCACGTACGGCTGTTGCTTTCGGACGTCGGCGCGGCCACGGAGTCGCCACTGGCGGCAGCAGTCATCGCCCGGCTCGAGCTGCCGCCGCCGGACGAGGACGACGACCGAGCCCAACCGGCCGGCGACCTCTCGATCTTGGCTGACCTTGGCGTTGCGGCGAGCGAGCTAGGCGCCATGTGTGATGATCTCGATCTCTACCCCGACGAGCTGCTCGGCGACATCGCCGGCCGCCTGGGGTTCGGCCGCGACTTCGACGAGATGCTCGACACGGTCCTCGCCTGAGACTCCGCGCGATGACCCCTACTGCATCGCAGCCCCCGGGCGCAGGTGCGTGGGACGGCGCGATGCGCCAGGCGATGGCGGTCGCCCGCGGCCACGCCTCGTCCGTCGACGTACCCGTCGGTGCTGTCGTGCTCGGGCCCCACGGTGAGCCTGTGGCATCCGCGGCCAATGAGCGGGAGGCCCGTCGCGACCCCACCGCCCATGCCGAGGTGATGGCGCTGAGAGCTGCCGGGAGGCAGCTGGGGCGGTGGAGGCTCGACGGCTGCACACTCGTCGTCACGCTCGAGCCGTGCACGATGTGTGCGGGGGCGATCGTGCTGGCGCGGCTCGAACGCGTGGTCTTTGGCGCGTACGATCCCAAGGCCGGGGCGGCTGGATCGCTGTGGGACGTGATCCGCGACCGTCGTCTGAACCACCGCCCCGAGGTTGTCGGTGGCGTCCTCGCCGACGAGTCGGGGGCAATGCTGCGGGCCTTCTTCGAAGGCCAGCGCTGACCGCTTCATCGTCGGGTCATCGCCAATTTCAGCGGGCGCCGTCGGCTCCGGTAACCTACTGCGCGGTGGCGTGTCCGAGCGGCCTAAGGAGCACGCCTCGAAAGCGTGTGTGGGTGCAAGCCCACCGTGGGTTCAAATCCCACCGCCACCGCCATTCACACGCGCGAACGCCGGCACCACCCAGACCGGGAGAACCTCGGCATTGCCGCTGGGT
>JACCVZ010000287.1 GCA_013697905.1 Nocardioidaceae bacterium | reverse complement strand
CCGCAGCCGGCTCCGCCACGTTGCTCGGTACCCGTGCTCCCGAAGAAATGCCCCGTGCCTACGCCACGGCCGACGTCTTCTGCCTGCCGTCGTGGTGGGAAGCGATGCCCCTGTCGGTGCTCGAGGCAATGGCCGCCCGCCTCCCGGTGGTCGCGACCGATGTCGGTGACGTGTCGCGCGCGTTGGGCGACGGCGCGGCCGGCTCCGTCGTCCCGGTACAGGCCCCCGACCAGCTGGCCAAGGCGCTGGAGCCCCTTCTCTGCGATCATGACCTGCGTCGGCGGATGGGAACAGCGGCACGCCTTCGAGTCGAGGAGCATTTCTCGAGCACAGTGACGGCCCGCGCGGTCTCTGACCTGTACGCGGACGTCGAGCGGGGGGGCCGATGACCATCCTTTGCTACCACTCGGTGCAGCCCGACTGGGGCTCGCCACTCGCCATGCACCCCACGACTTTCGAGGAGCACTGCGACTGGCTCTCGAAGCACCGGCGCGTCGTGCCGTTGGCCGAGGCTGTCGACCGTCTCGGACACTTCGGCCAGCTCCCCCGAGGGATCGCCTGCCTGACGTTCGACGACGGCTTCACCGGAGTGCGCGACTACGCCCTGCCGATCCTCACCCGGTACCGGCTTCCGGCAACCGTTTTCCTGGTAGCTAAGACGCTCACCGAGGCCGGACACCCCGTCGACTGGGTCGACACACCAGCGGGCTACGAACTGACGACTCTCAACGTGGAGCAGGTCTTGGAGATGCAGTCGGCCGGCGTCAGCTTCCAGTCCCACAGTGACGCCCACCTCGACCTCACGAGTCTCACCTTCGACGACTGCGTGCGCGACCTGCGGCAAAGCCGTGAGCTCCTCGAGTCGCTGCTGGGTCGAGACGTGCCGCTGCTTGCCTACCCCCGTGGCCGACACCATGAAGGTGTGCGGGCAGCGGCTGCGGCGGCGGGCTACACCCACGCCTTCACGTTGCCCGAGCGCAGGGAGCGAGCGGGACCGTACGCCGTGCCACGCGTCGGCCTCTACCGCGGAAACAGCGTGCGGAACCTGCAAATCAAGTCGTCATACCCCTACCTTGCCTTGAGGACCAGCAGCGCGTTCCGCTTGGGACAACGGCTGAACCGAGCCGCCAGACGCAGCCGTGGAGGGGCGCCGTGAACGGCCGCAACGTCGTTCCTGCGGCTGGCGAGTCGGCCGACCGTCGACCACCGCTCGTCGGACCGTTGTTCGTCGTCGGCTCGATGCGCTCGGGCTCCACCATGCTGCGACTCATCCTGGACAGCCATCCAGAAATCGCCATCAGCCCCGAAACCGGCTTCATGGGCGCGTTGCTGGCCACGAAGACGATCCCGAACTGGAAGAACGGGAAGGACTGGTACCGGCGGCTGGACTGGACGGATGAGGAGTTCGACGACCGCTTGCGGGAGTTCTATGCCGGCATGTTCGAGCGTTACGCCGCCGCGCAGGGCAAGCGCCGCTGGGGTGAGAAGACACCGTTCCACACGGCTCACATGGCCACCATGGCGCGGGTGTTTCCGAGTGCTGTCTTCGTAGGGATCGTGCGACACCCCGGTGCGGTGGCGGCGTCTTTGCGCAAGAGCTTCCACTACACGTTCCCCGACGCGTTGTCCTACTGGGCGGCGACCAACCTCGACATGCTGCGCGCGGCCACCGACCTCGGGCCACGGTTCATGGCCTGCCGCTACGAGGACCTCGTGATCGAGCCCGAGCAGGTGCTCCGTGAGCTGTTCAGCTGCCTTGGCGAGTCATGGTCGCCACAGGTGCTCGAGCATCACCGCGTCCAGCAGGACAAGGGAACTCCGAGGGTCGTCGACGGTCACACGATCACCCGTGATCCGGTCGATGCCAAGCGAGCCGCGAACTGGACGCAGGCGGTGACCGACGCCGACTATGCCGCCCTACAGAGCACCGCAGCCCTTGCGGGCTTCTTTGGATACGACGTCGCCGATGCGATAGCCCGTCAACCGCTTCTGCCGCCCGGCAGCAACCGCGCTTGGGTCCCCACCGGTGACGACCTGGCGCGCCG